>NSLH01000011.1 GCA_002763895.1 [Chlorobium] sp. 445 | reverse complement strand
GCGAATTTCCTTGTAGCCATCTAAGTACTTTTGATGCAAATCAAGCCAGAAGTCCTTTTTCTCAGGAGGCACAATGATTGTGAATGATTGTCCGATAAGCTCTTCGGGCTTGTAGCCATAGATTTCGCAATAGGCTTGATTAGCATATTCGATAATGGCATTTTCATTTGTGATGACGATGCCTAAGGGTGTAGAATCAATAATGGTACGCAAGCGCTGCTCACTTTGCCGAATGGCTTCATCAGCACCAACGGTTGACAGCGAGGGAACAGGCGTAGGCGTCGCCGCTGGAGCCCCCTGACGATCGGCGAGTTTTTTCAGCCATTCCTGATAACTCATGGGCGGTGCCGCATTATCGCCAGAATAGGAAGACGA
The DNA here is from genome assembly GCA_002763895.1 of [Chlorobium] sp. 445. NCBI lineage: Bacteria > Pseudomonadati > Chlorobiota > Chlorobiia > Chlorobiales > Chloroherpetonaceae > [Chlorobium] sp. 445. The sequence goes on along the minus strand of NSLH01000011.1, from coordinate 89,716 downwards.
GGACATAGACGATACATTACCCTGTGCCGCTTGATTAAGAAGGTGGCTAGCTTGAGCAAATTCCTGTGCAAAAAGTTGCGTGGCGGTCGGTGGCAGATGTCCGCTGGCTTGAGCTCGCATCAGAATATCGAGCATCTCCATTTGCTCAACGGCTTTAAGTGCCTTTTTAAGTGCCTTTTTAATTTTCTTGTAGTCAATCATCGTCAGGGCTATTTAAGTTAAACATCTGACTTAAAAGTCAGAACGAAAGTTTAATCTAACAAAAGCATTATAAGTATTCTGAATTTACCGACCAAATCTTCAACCCTACCTGCAATCAAAATTCGTGCCAATAAACACTCTAAAAGTTTAAGTACATAGAAATGTGGGAGGAGGAGTGCTACACTGGAGAAAGTTTACTACGCTGCAGCGCCAAAGTGGAGAAAGTTCACCCGAAAGAGGGGACACAAGAGAAGGTTCAGTCGCGCAAGGCACTTGAGACAGAGGGCATGCTTTGAAAGTTTGGATAATTTACTCCAAAGCGGGAGCGATAGTAAGCTTTGCAAGCAAGAAAGTTCAAGCTAACAAGTAAAAGCAGCGGCGGCAGAAAAATTGATACCGAGAGAGTTAGAGCCAGCATAGAATACTTCACAGGAGCAAATTGAGGCATCTTGGTGCCGCGCGGCGTACCAAAAGAGTGGTAAGGAACAGAGTGCCGCAACCCCAATCGTGAAGATGCAGTGCAAATTCAGTGTCAGCAGCGACAAGAGCAGCGCGAGCGCATCTGCAAGAAACGCAAACTGCAGTGTCCAACGAACCCCATACTCAAGAGCTACGGTTTGCTTGCCGCATTGTGCATCACCATCCATATCAGGCAAGGTAACTAAAGCTGAAACTGCAGCATAGGCAAGCAGATGTGGCAGCGACCAAAAGAGAATCTCCCAGAACGAAATCCCGCGTGCCGCCAGCGTACTGGGTTCAACCGCATAGACACCTGCAACAAATGTGACCGCGCCACCAACACTATTCATCACGAGTGAAAGAATCGGGCGATTCATAAAACCTAAGAATGTGTAAGAAAGACCAAGGGCAGTTGAAAAAAGTACAGTAAGAAAAAATTCAAGTGAAATCAGCCATGCCAATCCAAGTGAAAGCAGCACCAGCACGATGCCTTCTGCCCAAATCACAGGCAAGCGAACATAGCCATCGGCTAAGATGAAAAGTTTGCGGTTGATGCGATCAGTTTCTACATCCGCAATTTGATTAAAGAGATAAATATGTCCAGCTGTGAAAGTGGAAACTAAAAAAGCTAAAAATGGAAAGGGCGAGGTTGAAAACACTGGGCTCTGGCTTGCTGTAACATAGCCAGCAAAAAAGTTGCCCACAGTGGGAAAAAATGCGTTGGGCGCAAAATAAACACATAATCAAGTGCAAGCAGTAGCGCAGAGGAGCGAGTGGTGTTGGACAATCGCATAGAACAAAAGCCTATTATCGTGATTTACGAGCGGCAAGATACTGCTCCAAGAGCAAGCGTGCTTGGGATTTGCAATACGTGTCAAAGTAGGGATACTCTTCAGGCAGCTCGAGGCATGTGCGAAGTGAGGTAACTACATCACGCGCGTTGCGCACTTGCATATATGCTTCGCCAAGTTTCCAGTAGACGAACGCGCGGTATTGACCCAAGAGTTTAGCTTGCAAAAGATAAAGAAGTGCACGCTGAATCGGCGGCTCAGTTGGAATGGGGCGATAAAACCAACTGGCAAAAAGGCGCTGTACCGCAGGAATTTTCCCAAGTTCAACGCCAAGCGCGCCATATAGCGTCAATGCCAAAGGGTGCAGGGTATTTTCTCTCAAAATATCAGCCAGTTCTTTTTGGCACATATCAAGCGTGAGAATCGCCTCAGAGCGAGGTTGAAAACGCGCACGCTCCAAAAGTGCAGCACATTCAAGCGCACGGGAAGTAGGGGTTTTGTGATAGCGCTGTGCATCGTGGATCAAAATCAAGGCTTTGTCCAATTCAGCCTGTCGAAACGCATCGTCATCATGATGCTTGAAGGAGTGAAAAATGTAAAGTTCAGCAAGCGCAAGCCGAAGCGGAAATTTCAGTGAGTCGCTGGAGGCTTGTGCAAGACGCTGATGAAGCGAATCGATTTGATGCTCGAGCGAAACGTGAGCATGGAGCGAATCTGTGTGCAACTCAAAAGAACTCAGCGGCAACGCGTAAGGTGGAGTTGCAAAAGAAGAAACCGAGAGCATAAGCGCAAAGAAAAGAAAACAACATCGCAATGTCATCATTGCTCAGAGGCGTTAGCTGTATCAATTTGAGCAAGCAATTCATCAGGTGTGCGAAAAAACACAGGTAAGGTTTCCGCAAACGAGACAATAACTTTACCTGATTCGTCAATCACAACATAAGCGCGCTGAGGCAGACCTAAGAACCCGAGTGTGTCGTAGAGTTGGTGCACGATTTTGTCTTTATCAGACAGCAGCGGAAAGGGAAACGAAAACTTATTGGCAAAACTTTGATGCGATGCAACGCTATCTGTGCTGATGCCTAAGACGACAATTCCACGCGCTTGAAACTTCTCGAAATTATCACGATAGGTGCACAGTTGAGAGGTGCAAATTGGTGTGTTATCGCCAGGGTAAAAAATCAGCATGACTTTTTTGCCGCGATAACTCGAGAGCGAATGCATAGCGCCTGTTTCATCGGGCAAGGAAAAATCAGGAGCAAGAGAACCAACAGCAATCATTGATAAGAAATTAAATGTGAACGAAGTTCGGTTGCGTACTTTCTTCAATCCCGTCAATCCCTCTATGAAGCAATCTCTCCAACAGGAGAGAGGGGGATAGAAGATAAGCCTGTATAAGCGCAGCATGTATCTAAATTAAACTGAGCTGCACATTCAGCCGAAAATATCTTTAGCTCTTTCAAAAAACTTTTGCTGCTCTTTGGTGAAAAAGCCTCTGATTTTTGAAGTTGACGAAGAAGTTCTCGGTCATGTGCTGAAAGTTTCGTCGGAATGTGGATGTTGATGCGCACGAGTTCATCGCCTCTGCCTGAAGCATTCAGATGACCGATACCTTTGCCGTAGAGTCGAATGATTTTACCAGCTGGTGTACCCGGTGGAATCTCAATCGTTTCTTTACCGTCCAGAGTGGGTACTTCAACCCTGGCGCCCAAGACGGCATCAGGGAAACTGATAAAAAGGTCGTGCAGAATGTCATCATCTTGTCGCGTAAAGTGTTCATGTGGCAATTCTTCAATGATAACAAGTAAATCGCCTGGTGCGCCGCCACGAATCCCGGCATTGCCTTGCCCGCGTAGTGGAATATAGTTTCCATCGGCAACACCAGCGGGGATATTGACTTTGATTGTAACCTCGCCTTGCACGCGTCCTTCACCTTGGCAAACAGGGCATTTGTCGCGCACCACACGCCCTTCACCTTGACAGGTGGGGCAAGTCGTAACACTAACAAATTGTCCGAACATGGTACGCGAGACTTGACGCACTTCGCCAGTGCCTTGGCAGGTTGGACAGACATCATACTGACCATTCTTGGAGCCGGTGCCGTTGCAGGCTTCGCACTTGACCAACTTTTTAATTTTGAGTGTCTTTTCGACACCAGTAGCGATTTCTTCGAGCGTAAGTTTGAGTTTGAGTTTAAGGTCAGAGCCAGGAATACCAGCAGAGCGGCGGCGTTGCGAGCGCGAGCGTGTCGAGCTACCTAAAATATCTTCGAATTGAGAGCCTGTGCTAAAGCCACCGAAGATATCGCTAAATGCACTGAAAATATCGCTCATATCTTGAGCCCGACCAGCAAACGGATTGCCATCTGATGCCGCAGATGTGCCAACGCCTGCATGTCCAAATTGATCATAACGGCGGCGCTTAGTCTCATCGCTTAGTACTTCGTAAGCCTCATTGATCTCTTTGAACTTCTCCTCAGCAGATTTATCACCCGGATTGCGGTCAGGGTGATACTGCATCGCTAATTTGCGATACGACTTCTTGATTTCATCAAGACTTGCGCCACGCTTTACACCCAACACTTCATAGTAATCGCGCTTCATACCTGTCGATAGTTAGGTTATTCTACGGGTTTTGAGACAACCACTTTCGCATGACGAATCACTTCATCGTGCATGGTGTAACCTGCTTCAAATTCTTCTACGATAATGTCAGGCTCAAGGTCAGCCTTTGGCATTTGCGTAAGCGCTTCGTGAAAATTGTGGTCAAACTTTTTGCCTAAGGTTTCCATGCGCTTGACTTGACGCGTTTCTAAGATCTTGAGCATTTTTTGATGCACCAACTTGACCCCATCGACATAGAGCTTAGCATCAGGATGATTAGCTAAAAACTTTTCACTATTAGTGATAATGCGCTCTAAGTCGTCAAGGATAGGAAGAATCTGTTTGATGAGATTTTTATCGGCAAACTTAATGAGTGCGCTCATCTCGCGCTCTTTTTGACGGCGAAAGTTCTCAAACTCCGCAGCTTTGCGAAGCAGCAAATCTTTATATTCATCCCGCTCAGCTTCAAGTGCAGCAAGACGTGCCTCTAAAGATGGCGTTTCTGTCTTGGCTTGCATCGCTGTGGCGTCATCTGCATTCTGCTGCGAAGGTTGCTCTTGCAAACTGATGTCTTCTTGTTCTTGTTTTACTTCATCTTGTTTTGTTTCTTCTGGCATAGAAGGTCAGGTTTAAAGTGTTGAAGTCAAAGTCGTAACAACTCCAAGTAAATCTTACAACTGCAAGAAAATGTTTTAGTTCAAGCCGCATCAGATTTGTGTCAAAGTCGCAGAAAGACGTTTAGCCATGTAGTTAATCACACGCACGACTTTGCTATAATCCATGCGGGTTGGACCAATAACGCCCACTGTACCAACGGCATTGCCAACGCTATATTGAGCGGTGACAATGCTGCACTCTTTCATTTTGCTATCGTGATTTTCCTTCCCGATGCGAATCGAGACACCCTCAATAGTACTGCTAGTGTCTGCCGACCCTACTTCTTCTAAGAGATGAACGATAACGTTTTCATTTTCAATAAGTTCAATGATGCCCCGAATTTTTTCGCGCTTTTCAAATTCAGGATAGGCTAAGATATTTTCTGTGCCAGCAACATGCAGCCTATCGGTATCAGGTGGATTGTCAAAAAGACGTTCAGCTGAATCAATAAAGACACGAATAAGACCAGTGTCGTCAGTACAATCTGCGATGCGTTCTGGAAAACTCTGGCGAATTTCCTCGAGCGTCAAGCCTGAAAGACGCTCGTTGAGCATCTGGGCAAGTGCATCGAGCTTTGAGCGCGGCACATCGGAGTGCGCCTCGAGCACAATCGTCTTGACAAGTCCCGATTGAATCGAGATAATCACCATAATTTTATTTGACGAGAGCGAGACGATTTCGAGCTTCTCAAAGACGCCCTTAGAGAGTTTGGGCGAGAGCACAATACCGATTTGCCGCGAGATTTTGCCCAAGATTCTTGAAGATTCGCGCAGAATGTCATCCGAGTCTTGCGCGGTGGCGACAATCTGCTCGATATTCTGGTCGATTTTGGCGCGCTCAGTGTGCGAGAGTGTACCGACGCGCATCATGGAACTGACATAAAGCCGATAGCCCTTATCAGTAGGCACACGCCCAGCCGATGTATGCGGATGGGTAATGTAGCCTTCCTCCTCTAAGTCCGCCATCACATTGCGAATTGTGGCATCGGATAAGCCTAAATCCGAGCGCTTCGAAAGAAAGCGAGACCCCACCGGTGTGGCGGTTAAAATAAAGTTCTGAATAATCAACCCGAGGACTTCTTTTTCGCGTTCAGTAAGTTCTCGTGCCATAACTTCTCCAGAATACGATAGTCAAAATTTATGCCGTTTTTAATTTGGCTCTTTTCTCAGAAACTTTGTCAGTGCAGCGCAAGGTTCCAAAATGTATGGAAACGCTAACGCTCTGACAAAAGTGCGACAAAAGTACGCCTGTGGAAGAGTGCATCGTGCTGCACGAAAATACATCGGTCTTGTGACTGGTTCAAATAGCACGCTGCCTCAACAAAGCATACAGCAAAGCGTAACAAAAACAGCGCATCTGACCCAGCAAGTTCAGGTGCGCTGCAGAAATATACGAGTGTCGGCTTGTGGAGGTTAAGCTACTTCAACCGGCTTAAATTCCTTGACTAATTTCTGGACGATCTCACTTGGCACTTCCTCATAGCCGTGGAATTCGCGCACAAAATGTGCGCGTCCTTGCGTGATGCGGTTCAGTGCAGATTGATAGCCGTAGAGTTCGGCAAGCGGAACAAGCGCTTGCAAGCGTTGAAGGGCACCATCGCTTTCCATGCCTAAAATTTTGCCTCTGCGACTGGAAAGATCACCCATAATTTCACCCGTGAACGCTTCTGGCGTAAAGACCGTAACCTTGTAAATCGGTTCAAGTAAAGTCGGTTTAGCTTTTTCAAAAGCCGCCTTGAACGCCATACTTGCGGCCACCTTGAAGGAAAACTCGGAACTATCAACAGGGTGATGCGACCCATCGTAAGGCACCACTTTAACATCAACGATAGGAAAACCGGCTAACAAACCTTTTTGAAGAGTTTCTTCAACGCCCTTTTGCACTGCAGGTAAAAAGCGCGTGGGCACAACGCCACCGACAACTTCGGACTCGAACACAAACTGACTGCCACGTGGCAGCGGCTCAATGCGCAACCATACATCTCCATACTGACCACGTCCGCCCGATTGCTTCTTATACTTGCCTTGCGCTTTAGCCACAGCGCGAATGGTTTCCCGATACGGCACACGCGGCGGCGACGACTCGAGCTCAACGCCAAATTTTTCACGCAACCGACGAATAATTGTCTCTAAATGAAGATCGCCAAGTCCAGAAAGAATCGTCTGTCCAAATTCTTCATCGCGTGTGATACGGAAACTCGGATCTTCTTCATGCAAGTGATACAAGCCTGAGGAAATTCGCTCCTCATCACCTTTGGCTTTGGGTTTGATAGCAATGTCGGTGAGTGGCTCTGGGAACGAAATCGGTGTAATGACATAGTCGACGCCCTTATCGGCAAGGGTGTCATTTGTGTGCGTATCTCTGAGTTTGAGCACCACGCCAATATCGCCTGCAAGAAGTTTGTCGACCGCCTTGCGTTCTTTGCCGACCATCGTGTAAATCTGACCTAACTTTTCGAGTTGGCCAGTATGTGCATTGATAAGTTCATGCCCGCTTTCAATATGCCCTGAATAAATGCGCAAGAAAGACAGCTCGCCAATATGCGGTTCAGAGACGCTCTTGAAGACAAATGCTACTGTCTCTGCATCAGGGTTAGGCTCAACAAGATATTCTGCATTGGAATGCAAGCGACGTGCATGTTCAGGACCGCGTTCAATCGGTGAGGGAAAGAGATGAACAATTGCATCCAGCAAGCGCTCGACTCCAATGAGATGCACTGGCGACGCACAAAAGACAGGAAAGAGCGTGCGTGTAACGAGTGCATGTTTGATGCCGTCTCTTAATTCAGCTTCAGTAAGTGAGCCGCCTTCTTCAAAGAATTTTTCCATCAAGCTATCGTCGCTCTCAGCTACGCTTTCGACAAGTTCTTGATGATGTAAGACGGCGCGTTTGCGATAAAGGTCTTGAATGGGACGTTCAGTGACTGCACCAAGTCTATCGGGCGTAAATTCAAATTCTACCATGCGCAGCACATCAATCAGCAAATGATGTCCAAGACCTTCTTCGGCAGGAAATTGAACAGGAGCGACTTGATGACCGAATCGTTCACGCAACTGCTCCAAAACACCTTCATAATCTGCTCGGTCGTTATCTAACTTCGTGATGACAAAGACGGTGGGTTTGTAGTATTCTTTGGCGTACTCCCAGACCATTTCTGTGCCGACTTCAACGCCAGTTGTTGCATTGACCGTGATAAGCACGGTATCGGCAACACGAATGGCAGACTTGACATCGCCGTGAAAATCTGCAAAGCCGGGTGTATCAATAAAATTAATTTTGTAGATGTTGCCATCCCCATTTTGCCATGTGCCATTTATCAAACTTGAGTTGACGCTATGCTGGCGGGCGATTTCATCGGGAGCGTGATCAGAAAGCGTGGTGCCTTGCTCAATACTGCCGATGCGTTTAATCAGGCCAAGCGCATAGGCGAGGGCTTCGGTCAGCATTGTTTTGCCGCTCCCAGCATGACCAGCGACAGCCACATTGCGGATAAATTGAGGCTGATACGTCATAATTATTACTCCTTTCTCAATAGTTGCTGCAAAATTGCAACGGTGAAACTACTGTGTTTCACAGCACTAAGTGAAAGGTAGCCAAAAAAATGCATTCTGCGAAGCAAAAAGATGTGCAGCCTGAAAACAACTAGTGGCGCTTAGCTATGCAGAGAGCGTCCGTAATGAACGGCAAAGGGTGCATTGGCGTTCAAGCAAGGTCAGTTTTTTTGCAACTGCAATTTGTAACAGCCAAAAATGTTTGTAGACGCGCACGCCCATCTCTCGTTTCAGGATTACGACCAAGATCGCAGCGAAGTGATTGCACGCTTGCTGGCAAATGGTGTTGGCTTAATTCTCAATCCGGGGACAACAGTAGAGACAAGTCGAGAAGCCATTGCACTGGCGCAGCAGCATGACTTCATCTATGCTAATGTAGGACTTCATCCTAACGATGTGCATCATGTAACGGACGATGATTTTGCAGCGCTCGATACGCTTGCTGAAAACGAAAAAGTTGTGGCAATCGGCGAGATTGGACTAGATTATCACTACGCTGATATGGATGTGGTGAAGCAACGGCACTGCTTCCGTGAGATGCTGCGTATTGCCAAGCGGCGCGATTTGCCTGTCATTATTCATACGCGAGATGCGTGGGAAGATACATTCAAAATACTCGAAGAAGAAAAAGTCGTCCAACCTGCGCGGTATGATGCACTGCTTTTCTGGAGGCATTGATGAAGCGCGACGCGCCCTAAACTTAGGCTTTAAGATTTCAATTCCGGGCATTGTAACTTTCAAGAAATCACATTTGCCAGAAGTTGTGGCAGCTTTGTCGCTCGATGAGATGCTGACGGAGACCGATTGTCCTTATCTTGCGCCAACGCCTTATCGTGGCAAGCGCAATGAGCCTGCCTATGTGGTGGAAGTGGCTAAGAAGATTGCGATGATTAAGAATGTGTCAGCCGAAGAAGTCGGCGAGCGCACCACGCAGGTAGCTCAAACACTGTTTGAGCTCTGACTCGAGACGGAAAAATTTTGGTAAGGTGCTTTGCAAAGCCAGAAATAAAAGCTATATTTGCGACCTTGTTTTTTGACACGCGACGCCCAACTCGCTCTGGGCAGCGCGCCTGATGTGGAAACGGGGTATAGCGCAGCTGGTAGCGCGCCTGTTTTGGGAGCAGGAGGTCCCGAGTTCGAGTCTCGGTGCCCCGACTCAGCCGAGCTGCTGTCCATTGTGCCCGTAGCTCAGCTGGATAGAGCAACAGCCTTCTAAGCTGTGGGTCACTGGTTCGAATCCAGTCGGGCACGCAACGCTCGCGCTGAGACTGTGTGCATGCGCCCCTGTCTGATGCGGCGTAAACAACGCGAGAAAGTGGGCTAGTCAAAAGTTGTATGGCGGGCATAGCTCAGCTGGTTAGAGCGTCAGATTGTGGCTCTGAAGGTCGCGGGTTCGAAGCCCGTTGCTCGCCCAAAAGTTGAAAATGCCGCAATAAAAATTGCGCATCCAAGAGTTCTTTACTTTGTGCTTCAAAATTGGCCCCATCGACTAGTGGTTAGGTCACCACCCTTTCAAGGTGGCGGGACGGGTTCGAATCCCGTTGGGGTCACACAAAAAGCTCTGCAGTCACGCAGGGCTTTTCTTTTTCGAGAAGCTCTGTTTAGAAGCGCGAAAGCCCGAGGGTCTCATGCATGAAAAGTCGGAGCAAGAAACGGAACGAGAAAGAGAAAATGTTCTCAAATGGACATATGCAAAAACTCAAGCTTTGAGAACACTGCAAAATGGTAGAGGAGATTACAGTTACGCCAACGCTTGAAGCGATTCTTAGTGAAGCGTGGGTACTCTTAGAGCAAGGCGTAAAAGATCGCCGCAGTCCAATGCACACTGGTGTCTTTACGACAATCCGTGGCACATTCCCCGAAGCGCGCACCGTGGTGCTGCGCAGCGTTGATGCCAAAGCGCGCAAGCTCTATTGCCACACCGATATTCGCTCCGCCAAAGTAGAAGACTTGCGGCACAACCCAAACTGTGCATGGCTATTCTACCACCCAGAACACAAGATTCAACTGCGCTTTTTAGGCACGGCAACTATACACCATAGCACACCACTTGCCGAAGCACGCTGGAAAGCCACGAAACTCATGAGCAGACGCTGTTATGCGACAACATTGCCACCCGGAACAAAAGTCGAAGAACCCTCTTCAGGCTTGCCAGATTACTTGATTGAAAGAAATCCAACCGAGCAAGAAAGTGAAATTGCTGCAGAAAATTTTGCTGTGATTGAAACACAAGTGCATGCGCTGGACTGGCTTTTACTGGATGCGAAAGGGCATAGACGCGCAAAATTTGAGTGGCAGGACGAGATGTTTTCAGCATCATGGACAATTCCGTAAATTCTTGAGCTAAAAACTGTTATTTTAACTCAAATAGTTACCTTAAACCATACCTCGATATGTCTGAGCCAGCGTCAAAAGCACATCATCGACATTCAACTGATACCCACAAAAAAGCGTCAAAATCTGAAAAAGCGCATCACTCGCAGCGTAAGGAGGAGGCGCAAGTGAAGCGAGAAAAAGTCTTTCCATTCAGTGCAATTGTGGGACAAGATGAAATGAAACGCTGTCTTTTGCTCAACATCATTGAGCCACGCATTGGAGGCGTGCTGGTAATGGGACATCGAGGAACAGGTAAATCCACGACTGTGCGTGCGCTTGCCAATGTATTGCCTATGATTGAACGAGCTGAAGGTGATCCCTACAACCGCACCGTCGAAGAAGTCCTACAAGCTGAAGCCATAAACGGCAAAAGGAAAACGCTGCATCTGCATGCTGAAAAAATTCCTGTGCCAGTGGTCGATTTGCCGCTTGGCGCAACAGAAGACCGGGTGTGTGGCACCATCGATATTGAGCAAGCTCTCACCAAAGGTGAGAAAAGCTTTGAGCCAGGCTTGCTGGCTAAAGCCAATCGTGGGTTTCTTTACATTGATGAAGTGAATTTGCTCGATGATCATTTGGTCGATGTCTTGCTGGATGTGGCGGCAAGTGGGGTAAATGTCGTAGAGCGCGAAGGCATTAGCATTAAGCATCCAGCACGATTTGTCTTAGTGGGCTCTGGCAATCCTGAAGAAGGGGAGTTGCGCCCGCAGCTCTTGGATCGCTTTGGGTTGCATGCGCGTATCAGCACTATTACTGACATTGCCTTGCGTGTCGAGATTGTGCGGCGACGGCGCGCCTTTGATGCAAACCCTGATGAATTTTTGGCAGAATGGGCGGCAGAGCAAGACGCCTTACAGCGACGCATTGTAGAAGCAAAGGCGCTCGTAGGACAAGTTGAATTACCAGAAGACCTCTTGATACTGATTGCAGAACTCTGCATGCACTTGGGCATTGATGGTCATCGTGGCGAACTGACTGTAGCGCGTGCTGCCTCAGCTAATGCTGCTTTGGAAGGACGTAGAGTTGTAACGCTGGACGACATCAAAACAGTAGCGGTGCCAGCACTGCGTCATCGTCTGCGACGCGATCCTCTGGAGACCATGGATGCAGGCGAAAAAGTCGAGCGCGAACTCCAAAAGGTGTTAGCAAAAGTCAGCCAACCAAAACCTGCAGCTGAATCGGTGCTCACTTGATACTGACTACAATGCCCTCACTGTGACTACTAAATTCTGGGGCATACATGGATTGAATGGTAGCAATGCCATTCTGAAATTTGCCACGATGCACAGCGCGTAGCGCATACTCAAACACATACACACCTTTTGGCGCATAATCCATAAAAAAGTGTGTGGCAACATCGCGCGTAGATTCGTAGTAGCCTAAGCCATCCTGATACTTGTATTGCGAAAGTACACTAAGCGGCTCAAAACCAGAGGCGCGCATATCTTTGAGGTGAAGAAACTCCATATCCCGATCTAAACGCAGTTCAAGTCGAACTTTGACAACATCACCGACTTTAATTGGTGTTTTCTCGCTAATCGGTGCAAGCTCCTCGCCTTTGTCGGTCATGCGTTTAATGAAAAGTTGTTTTTTGAGTTTGAGTGGTGTTTCTATTGCTGCAGTGATTTTATCCATTTGCTCAAAGTATTGCCAATACAGCGCACCCCATGCAACAACATCATTCGGATTGTTGACCGTAACCTTGCCATATTCAGGTTTGACAGCGTCTTTTGTCCAAGCGGTCTTGAAATATCCCGTGCCGGCTTCGACTTTCAAGTCAGGACGTGTTTGCGCATTGATCGCGAGCGAACCTAAAGTAACTTCTGCAAGTTGGGTGCTGGCAAGCAAATCAGCGCTGCGCAGCAGCAGAGCATAGCAGGCTTCTGCCGTAGCTTTTGTTGTGCGCCAGTCATGCGTTTGTTTGTGTTTAAGTAGCCAAGTTTTCATGGCTTCTACAGAGGCACGATCGTCCAGAATTTCATCAAAGCATTCAATGAGCAGAGCCTGTGTCTCAATTGGAGCTTGATACCAATAGTAGCCTGATGTGTTGTCCTTCCAGTACATGCCTAATTCGTCAGAGCGCAGAGCATATTCCTGAATAGAGCGCATGATATCTTTTGCACGATTCTGTGCGTCAGGTGTGCCAAAACGGTGGAAAGCAAGGGCAAGCATGCCTTTGAGCATAATGTTGCGTGCAGTCCAATACTTTTCAGCTTGGCGTGTCCAGTATTCAAAGGCTTTAAGCTGACGCTCTCTGCCGTCAATGGGAATGTCCGTGAAGTAACTGCGTGCATAGAGATAGTGAATAGCAAGATAACTCAAATGATCATCTTCGGGCTTTTTCGAGTGCTGCATAATCCACTCGTATTCACGTGTCATGCTCTCATCGAGATAGGCAATGGCACGACCCATCGCTGCACCAAGCGATGAAGGCATAGCGCTAATGAGTGCAACATCTTTGGCACGTTTGTAAATGCCAAGTTTATCCAAATGTCCTATGCCTGCAACAATATGCTGCGTAACCCAGCGACTTTCAGGCATACCTGAAAACCAAGGAAAGCCGCCACTGGGCAGTTGCATAGCAGCAAGTTTTTGCTCTGTCTGTTTCAGACTCTGTGCAAGGGTGTTGAGGTCAAAAAGCAGGGCAATGCGGCGCTTGCGCTCGGATTCACTTCTGCCATCAAGAACCCATGGCGTTTCTGCCAGCAGCGCTTGTTTGAGTTCCTCATTTTTCTCTAGCTTAGAGAGCAGTGCGGAAGGCTGTTCATTTTTCCAGCGCTCAAAGACTTGCTGAATCTTCGGTGAAGAATTTGCTACAAATGAAGCGATGCTGTTGGCGTAGTAGCGCGAGAACATTTGCTCGGCGCACTCATGCGGAAATTCTAAAAGATACGGCAAGGCTTGCACCGCATACCAAGCAGGATTGGAGGTAAATTCTAGTGTCAGTCGCTCGTGTCGAAGTGTGCTGGAGCTCGAGGCTTGCAGCAGTTTCGTGAGCTCAAACGATTTGGTTTGCTTGGCTCGCACAGGCAGAGGTAGACTTTCCGTAACCAGCATCTTATCGGTGAGCGTCGGAATCACATTTTCTTCACCGTCTGAAAAATTGCCAGCCTTTGCAACGGCACGATAAAGTACAGCGGAGACACCTTCAGGAATTTTGAGGCGCCAGAAAAGTACGGCATCGCTGCTCGCCTTTACGCTGAAAGTTTGTTCGCCTAACCCTTTCAGAGAGAGCGGTCGCATCGTCGTTGCATCAAGCAGAGAAAGTTGTGCAGAGCCGCTAAGCACTTGGTCGGAAAGGTTCGTGATTTTGACAGGAAATTCAATCTCATCGTTTTCACGCAGAAAGCGTGGAGGATTGGGCTGTGCCATGAGCTCTTTTTGTGTAACAGTCTCCGCAGAGAGCTGACCAACCTGCATATCTTTGGTATGCGCTAAGCCCAAGAATTTCCATCTGGTCAAAGCTTCGGGCACTTTGAAGCGGAAGATGATCTCGCCTTTGTCGTTCGTGGTCAAGGTCGGGAAAAAGAACGCGGTTTCGTTCAGATTCTTGCGCACCTTGACTGCACTGAAATCGGTGGCAGGCTGCGGTGTGGCACGTGGTGCAGACTTTTTGTCCTGTGCAGTTACACGTTCAGCGTCATCAGCCATAGGGGACGCCGCCGTCGCAGTTTCCCTATCCATATCTTCATCATCACGCTGCCGACGAGCATTCGCTGCGCCAAGGCCACCTGCGCTAGAGCTAAGGACAAGGCCGGGGCCAAAGGGACCAAGGTATCCGAAAAACTCCAATCCGTAGTTTTTTAGTGCATCATACTCTGCATAGTAAGAATCTTCGTAGCGATTCCAGTCCAGCTCTAAGCCTTGAGCTTGAATGACGCTGAACGCGTTGCCGGCGCTGGCATAGCGTTGAGCATAAAAGTAAGGATAGAGTGAAAGCGACCACTTATGCGGCAAGAATGCATCAAGTGAGGCATCGTACAGCGCCGCGACCATTTCCGCCGCGACCTTCTCGCCTTTTGAACCACTGAGTTTGAGCGACCATTCTTCTTCAGCACCGGGCAAAAGTTTATTGCGAAACGATGACCACTCGACACGCAACTCTTTGTTTGTCCAGGGCACAGTAATTGTATGCTGTTCTTGGTAGAAACGATAGCGATGCACGAAGTAGATGCGAAACGAGATGTTGCCACGGTATTCTTCTTTGATTGGAATTTCATACACCTGTTGTGAGGTGCTGGCTTGCAGGAGCTCAGATTTGATGAGTTTGCCACGATGCTCGAGTTCATAGTAGGCTTGAACATCAGGGTAAGCAGAGCCCCAAATGAATTTGAAAGTCTCGCCCGGCTCGTAGCTCTTGTCTTCAGGAATGATGAAAAAGGAGGGTACAGTGGCAGCAGGTTTGGTATCGCTGGGTGAGTAAAGTGTGAAGCGCTGTTCGAGCTTGAGCAGCTTACCAAAACGGTCTTGGGTTTCAAGTACAGCAAGGTATCTGCCAGATTCCATTGAAGCAAAAGGCAACTCAAGAGCTTCGGGTGCAGTGCGGTTATTGAACGAAAAGACTTGTGGCGTTGTGCCAACCGTTTGGCTCGTGATACGGTCTTCATCTGCGTAGTAATCATCAGGGAAGAGCGCGTTGTATTGAGTTTTCGTCAATGTCAATTGGTCAGGTGCTTCCCAAAGCCGTTCTCGCAGAGGCTGAGCAGGTTCAGGAACTTTGTAGAGTGTGAGTGTGCCTTGAGCTGGTTCAAATGTGCCGCTCAAATTTTGTGTTTCAATGATAGCCTTGGGGGGCTTGGTCTTATCAATTGCATCGGGAAGTTTAAGTGAGGCACGCAGAGCAAGGTAGCCAACTTGCACTGAAGTCTCTGCTGTGCGCGTCTCGCCGTTCAGGTCAGTAACATCAGCATAGACCGTGTAAGTAAATTCAGGGTCATCACTTTCAGGAATGCTTTTATCAGGCACTGCAGGGAATTCAATGACAAATTCACCCTTGGCATCAGTGTGAAGCGTGCCGTGTGCAATTTCGCGTGCAGCGACAGTAGGAGGCGCAATCCACCAGCGCCACCATATTGGAAATTGCGTATTGCGTACCACACGAAACTTAACTGTGGCATCCGTAAGATTGGCACCTGCATAAGATTTGGCTACGCCTGTTACTCTTACAAGATCATTTAGCCGATAAGAGCCCGACACAGGGTTGAACAAGACTTCAAATTTTGGTCGCTTATATTCTTCAACCTGCACAAAGACGCAGCCCGTGCCTTTGCTCTTGGCTTCGATCTGCATCCTGCCTGTGAGCACACCAGTAGGTGCAATGAAACTGCCGTGAAACGTACCGTAATCATTAGTTTGCAGAGAAAGCGCAGAAATCACTTGATAATTCACATCGTAGAAGGTTACTCGAACACGGTCATTTGTGACTACATCATACTTTGTGTCGTCTATGCTGCGCCTTAAGACAATTCCCTTGAAGTAAATCGTTTGCCCTGGTCGATAAATGCTACGGTCGGTGAAAAGTGAAATAAAGTAGGAGGATTGTTCTGACTGTATGTATGATCTGGAGGCATAGAATTCATCTGGCGCAATGAAGCGGTCGTCTTTATAGCGTAGATCGATTTGGAACGCATATTTCATGCTGCGCACGATAAATTTACCGTCTTTATCACTTGTGTATTGACCAATTTTGAGCCGACGTGCGCGGCGATTTGCATAGTTATATTCTGTTCGAAAAAGTTCAGCTGTTGCACCAGCCAGTGCTTTGCCAGTCTGTGCATTAAGCACGAAAAAGGTTTGTGCACCATCTTCATCTCCGCTGCTCTTGACAAGCGAGAGTGAAGTTGACCAAAACTCTAAGAGCTCAAGTTTATTTTCGTCTTGCTTGAAATCGGCTCTTGCGCTCATAAGCAATGCATAGCGACCGGTCGGTAGCCCATCGACTTTGAGCTCGGCACGGTGTGTGAGCAAGTCATTCGGTAAAGGAAAATCTTGTGAGAACTCACGAATCGGCTTCAACTTCAAGGCTTTCAAAATGCGGCTTTCTGTAGACTCCTCAAAAGACCATGTGTTCGTGTTGGGAAGTTGGATGAGGCGAAAGTAGGCTTTGTTGAAGTTTTGATATTCTGCTAGCACACGAAAGGGCTGATTAGGGGCTACGCACAGCTCGCCACGCAGACTAAACCGTTTTGCAAGAATCCTGCTTTTGAGACTGCGGCAATCGATAGCGCCACGAGAGTTTGGTGCACGTTGAATGGCTTCATTGCAAAGTCTCAAAGCACGTTGTTTGCCGTTGTAGCCCTCCGAATCTTTTTCTGAATCACGATCGAAGTGGTAACATGCAAGTCTGTAAAGGACATCGGTAGAAGCAGGGGAATTGCGATACTGCATTTCCAGCTGCTTTAAGGCTTGTTCGTAGGCTGCATCTTTTTCGCTGTGAAAAGTAATTTGGCGTACATAACTCAAGCGCTCAAGCTCGACATCAATTAAAGCGTCAGCCGTTTTATCGTTAAGATGAAAATCAATTAGGTCTTGATAGAGTAGCAGTGCACGGTATTTGAGTGATGAGGTATCACGCGTCATAAACTTTATGTGCACAAAGGCTTTCGCTGGCTTAAATCCATTGAGCGAAGTGAGTTCAAACTCATAAGTCGGTCGAGGAAGCGATGATTCTTCGTTGCAGTAAAACTTAAGTGCACGATGTGCAAGAAAATCAAAAAGTGTAGGGCGATACTTTTTAGAATCTTTGGCAGTATCAAGAATGGAATCGTAGACTGAAAGCGGTGTTTTTTGCAGCTCAGACTTGCTCGAGAGTGCAAGGCTATGCATAGCTGTGATGCGCTCAAAAAGTTTCTGCAAATCCCATGTGCGAATATCGCTATCTAAAATTTGTGCTGTCTCGGTGCGTTGAAGAAATCGCCAGCGGTTGTGTTGATAGTATTGCCAGTAAAAATCCGCGAGCAGTGAATACAGCAGAGGTTGAACAGGAAAAAGCGCACTCTTGGCTTCCGCTTCAAGCGATACAATCGCTTTGACAAGACCCTCTTCTTCAGTTTGGACTGTATATTTGGCAAGATGAATCAAGGCTTTGACCTGCTCTGGTGCATTGCGCTCTGCTTTGGCTTTGAGATAAATTTTCTCGACAAGTTCGCGCGCAGATTTCGGTAAGCCCTTACTTTCTTTTTCTGTAACAGCCTTCCAATCTTTTTGGTAATCATTGTCCATTTTGGGTTTGGGTGTCGGTTGTGCAAAAAGCAGTGATGTTGAAAATGAAGTTGAAACAAAGCAAAGCAAGATGAACAGGCTCAAGCGGGGCATAGTGCAGTTGAAGTTTTGTGTTTGAAGTTTGAAGCGATTGTAAAACATCTGCAAACTTGCAAAAAAAGATGCAAGAGTTTGTCAAAAAAATGTCAAAAAAATGTCAAACTGCTGCCCGACTTACTTGAATAAAGAGCCTTGCATGAAAATCCGTAGAGTTCGTATGAGCTGTGTTTTGGAACAAGCAAGAGAGTAGACATTGTGCTCTCTTTAAGCCGCAAGATTGAGAGTAACTTTGAATTTCTCTATAGGTATGAGCGCTTTAAGCTACCGATATGTCTCGGTCTATGTTGAGCATTCATTCAGCGATCGTGCCTATGCCTATCGTGTGCCTATTGAATTTTCCGAAATGGTTCGCATCGGCAGTAGGGTATTGGTAGAGTTTGGACGAAAGGGGGCAGCAAAATCGGAGCGTCTTGGTTTTGTCGCCGCCTACCTTACAGAAGAGGAACTTACGGCGCCACCGATGGGTGAAATTCTCGATGTGTTTGATAATGGCGAGCCAGCACTTTCCGCAGAGCTAATGCAACTGGCGCTGTGGATGTCAGAGTATTATGTCTCTTTTCCGATTGAAGCAATTTATGCGACACTGCCCTCAGCGCTGCGCATCAGACCAAAGGAAGTGGTATCACTGCGTGAATTTGCTTTGCAGCATCCTGACGAAAAAATAGTCAAGACAGAACTCCGTCGGCGAATTGTACAACTGCTCGAAGAGAAGAAAAAACTCACGGTTGCACAGCTTCAGCGTCGACTGGGCTCGAGGCATATCCGAGCTGCACTCTCTGAACTCGAGCGTGTAGGACTGATTGAAATCAAAAAGACGTTTGTGCAAAACGCTAACCCCAAATTCAAAACAGCGTATCGCCTTGCAAAGCTGTATTCTGAATCAGAATGCGAAGAACTTTTGCAGATGCTCAAACGCTCACGAAAGCAAGCAGAAGCACTGCAAAATTTTATGAGGTTAGGCAAATCCAGCGCCTTTGCAGATGAACTTGGAGCAAGCACAGCAACACTCAATGCACTGGTTGAAAAAGGAATTTTCATCAGCGAAAAAACACAAATTACTCGCGAGTTTTTGCAATCATTTTCAGAGCAGCGAAAAGAAATCGAGTTTAACGATGAGCAGCAAGTTGTCGTGCAGCGCCTCTATCAACTCTTGGAACAGCAGCAGTTCAAGACAGCGCTGCTCTACGGTGTAACAGGCAGTGGCAAGACATGGATGTACATTGAAGCAATCCGGAAAGCATTAAGCCTCGGACGATCCGTAATTGTGCTTGTGCCAGAAATTTCATTGACGCCACAGACAGCATCACGATTCCGTAGCCATTTCGGTGATGCTGTGCGTGTGCTACACAGCGCAATGTCAGATGGAGAAAAATTTGATGCCTGGCAAAGTCTCAAGCACGGCAAAGCGAAAATTGCATTAGGACCGCGCTCAACGGTGTTTGCACCTGTGCCAAACTTAGGACTCATTATTGTCGATGAAGAGCATGAGTCATCTTACAAGCAGTGTGATCAAGCGCCACGCTACCATGCAAGAGATGTAGCGGTGATGCGTGCACGGTTTGAAAATGCACTCTGCTTATTAGGCTCGGCGACGCCTTCCATGGAATCGTTTCAAAATGCAAGGGTAGGCAAATATGAATTGCTCACACTCACAAAGCGTGCCGATGCTGTAGCTATGCCCGAACTTAAGCTCATTCACATTGCACGCGCAACAAAAATTACGCCATCGATTTCAGAGCTGCTCTACAATGAAATTCGTGCACGCTTAGAGAAAAATGAGCAAGTCATTTTGTTTCAAAACCGGCGTGGCTATGCAGGCAGCGTGCAGTGTGAAGATTGCGGATGGATTGAAATGTGCAGCGAGTGCAGCGTGCCAATGGTCTATCACTTGCAAGACAATCATCTGCGCTGTCATTACTGCGGCAAGACAAAGGCACTTGTGCAGCATTGCCGTCGGTGCGGATCAGAAAAACTCTCGTTCAAATCAAGTGGCACAGAGCGTGTTGAGCAGGAGCTACAAGAGCTCTTTCCAAATGAGCGCATTCTACGCATGGATTTAGATACCGTCTCGCGCAAAAATGCACATGCAAAAATTCTTCATGAATTTGCAGAAGGCAAAGCACGAATTTTGCTCGGCACACAAATGGTTGCCAAAGGATTAGATTTTCCAAATGTAACTCTGGTCGGCGTGCTTGCTGCTGATATTGGACTCTCGCTGCCAGATTTTCGTGCTGGCGAACGCTTATATGCCTTGCTCTTACAAGTGGCAGGTCGTGCAGGGCGCGCTCAGAAAAAAGGTGAAGTGTATTTGCAAGTCTATAACCTAGAGAGTGATATTTTTCGCTTGCTCTTGCAGCAAGACTATCAACGATTTTTCGGCTACGAAGTCGCAAACCGTCAGCCACTGTTTTATCCACCGTTTTCGCGCCTAGTCAAAATTGAGTTTTCAGGCAAGCATGAAAGCGAGGTCTCAGACGCCGCATGTGAGTTTTCAAAATTGCTCTTGCCACTGCTTAATGCAACACACTTCGATGTGCTGGGTCCAGTGCCAGCGGTGCTTGCAAAACTCAAAGGCAATTTCCGTTACCAAATTTTGATTAAGCAAAAGAATGGTATGCGACTTGCAAAATCACTTTACCGCACACTGCAGGCAGAGTTTCGTAAGCGCTGGGGCAATCGTGTGCGTCTGGATATTGATGTCGACACACAAAGCATTATGTAAGTTTCGGCTGTGTGCGACTGCCGGGTTTGACCGCAGGCAAACGAGCAAGTTCAGGCGGCACATCTTCAGGCTTGTAAGCTACGACATCCATCTGCAAAAGTGAAAATTGATTGTCTGCAAGTCTAACTTTGCCATTGCTGCGATCGACAATAAAACCTACGCCAGCAACCGTAGCACCGTTTGCATGGACAATCTCCATCACTTCGCGCACCGAGCCACCAGTCGTAACGACATCTTCTACAATCAAACAGCGCTCTTTTGGATGCACCTCAAAGCCACGCCGAAGTGTCATAATACCGTTTTCACGTTCGGCAAAAATCGTGCGCACACCAAGCAATCGACCAACTTCAGTGCCGACTACAATCCCACCAATTGCAGGCGAAATCACCACATCGAGCTGCGCTGAGGCAAAGTGCTCTGCAATCGGCTGACAGAGCAGTGTCAGATATTTTGGATACTGCAACACTTTGGCGCATTGAAAATAGTGTGGACTGTGCAAGCCAGAAGAAAGCAGAAAATGTCCTTCAAGCAGTGCCCCAGTAGATTTGAAAATTGAAAGAATTTCATCACGCGAAAGTGCCATGTGTGTATAGTCTTCGAGTTTGAATTGATGTAGAAGATAAATGATGGCAAAAGATGCACAATAACATCAAGCTACAGTGATGAGCAATGAAGTTTCGTAGGTAGGCATAAAGTTCTAAATTTAAAATATGTGTTGCCGTAACTATGCAATAATAACGCTGCTGTGTTGGGCACGAGTTGTGTGCCTACTTGCGCAAGAAAGTGATACGCTCAAATCTGTCGAAGTCAAAGAGCTTGAAATCAAGGCGAAGCGTTGGGTACGCCCAGCAGAGTCAGCTGTGCCGTACGAATCACTCTCGCAGCAAGAGTTAGCACGCAGTGCTGCCAACACACTTGCCGATGCAGTGCGCCAACTACCCAGTGTCATGCTCAAAGACTACGGCGGCATTGGTGGTCTAAAAACCATTTCTGTGCGTAGCTTGGCGCTGAGCATACCAGTGTGCAACTCGACGGCATCAAGCTGTCGGATACGCAAACGGGGCAAATTGACTTAGGAAAGTTTTCTCTTGAAAATGTCGCTCGCATTGAACTCTTGCAAGGCAATCCCACAGATGATTTAAGTCCAGCGCGCGCTTACGCCGCTGCCAGCTTGCTTAGTATCATCAGCCGCGCTCAAGATGAGAGCGAAATCAGTAGACCTATTCAGGTGCGTGCAATGCAGCAAGTCGGTTCATTTGATTTTGTAAGCACAAGCCTAAGTTCTGCTGTTACGCTAAGTCCAGCATGGAGGACCGCAGTGAGCTTTGAGCGTCAAACTGCAAGCGGGCGATATCCTTACATTTTTCAAGATGGGGCGCAGGCAATTAAGTTAGAGCGCCAAAACAGCGATGTGCATAGCACACGTTTCGAAGCCGACCTTAGTGCCAGATTCACGCGCCGCATGAGACTGCGTTCAAAACTCTATCTCTACAACTCTGAGCGAGGCTTACCGAATGCCGCTATTATTGATAACTTTGAAAATTCCCAGCAGCGACTTTGGGTCAGCGATGCATTCTGGCAAGCCTCACTTGAAGCCGAAGCCTCTGAACAAGTGCGTCTTGGAATAAATACCAAGCTGGCTCAAAACGATTTGCGGTTTCAAGACCCACTTGCACTGACCACAGGCGGGATTGATGATCGCTACATGCAGCGCGAAGGCTATATTGCAGCAAGTTTTAGCTATAAACCTGCAGCGTGGCTTACGCTCAATGCCGCAAGTGATGTTGCAATCAATACGCTGGATGCCACACTGTGGCAATTTTCAAAACCGACGCGGTGGACAACCTACACCGTCATTGGTGCTAAAGTGCGCCAAGAACAATGGAACTTGGATGCAAATTTGCTAGCGACATTTGTCAGCGAGACAACGGTGCAAAACGAAGCTGCCCCTGCACGGCAAGTGCTGACGCCAACGCTTTCAATTGCCTACATGCCCTTTACAGAACTAGGTCTGCGTTTGCGTGCGTCGTACAAACAAAGTTTCCGCATGCCAACCTTCAACGACCTTTACTATACGCGTGTGGGCAACATTAACTTGCGCCCTGAGCGTGTTGAGCAAATCAACATTGGTGCAGGTTACGAGCTTCTCAATCAGAGCCCTGTGCAGTATGCGGCGCTGCGTGTGGATGCATTTCGCAATCTGACCATTGATAAAATTCTTGCCGTGCCGCGTGATGCGTTTAACTGGTCAATGCAAAACATTGCGCTTGTAGAAGCCACAGGCGTTGATGTACGCTTGGAAAGTGTCTTCAAAAAAGTCTTTGAGCTTGAGCTGTCAATTGCAGCAAACTACACATATCAAACCGTACTGGATATCACGCCGCAATCGCTCACATTTGGCAATCAAATCGCTTACACGCCGTTTGAAAATGCTGCCGTGATATTGAGTGCATCATGGAAAAAACTTGCCCTAACTTGGATGTGGAGTTTTGTCGGCTATCGTTACCAATTAGGAGAAAATATCATGGCGAATCTGCTGCTGCCGTATGCGCTCAGCGATCTAACGCTGCGCTTTGAAGAGACGCTCTGGGGTGTGAATATCACCGTAAAGTGTGACCTCAATAATGTGTTTGATGAGCACTATCAAGTCATTCGCAGTTTCCCAATGCCCGGAAGAAACTTTCGCTTGAGTTTTGGCTTGTTGTACTGAACTTTAATCAAAGAACAACCTTCAAATCCATGCACAAAATTCATCTCTACTACGGCTATGGCAAAGGTAAGACTACATCTGTAATTGGTCTTTCAATTCGCGCTCTGGGAGCAGGGCAACGCGTTGCCATTGTGCAGTTCGACAAAGGATACGATGGACAAAATGAGCACTACTCTGAGCGCTTTATTTTGCGCAAACTCAAAGAAATTGGCTATCCAATTGAAATTGTGCCAACAGGCTGCGAGCGTATGATGGCTGACGGCACGTTCCGATTCAAAAATCAAGATGAGGACTTTGCAGAAGCGCAGCGTGGACTTGCAGCTGCAAGGCATTTCATCGAACAAGGCGAGCTGGACTTGCTTGTGCTTGATGAAGCGCTTGCAGCCGTTGCCTACAATCTCCTAAATCAATCGGATGTGATGGCACTCTTGGATGTCTATGAAGCAAAAGAACGTCCGTGCGAGTTAGTCTTATCGGGGCACAAAATTTGGGATGAAGTAGAAAAGCGCGCAGACCTGATTACAGAGATGCGAAAAGTTAAGCATTATTTTGATGAGGGGGTGCCTGCGCGCTTAGGCGTTGAGTTTTGAGCAAACTTTAGAGCAGCCCACGCTCGTGTGTCCACTGCATAAAACTTGTTTTGAGTTGCTCAAACGAGTCGAGCACAAAAAGCACATCTTGCAAGTGCCATACATCATAGTCTTGATGAATAATGCGCTCCACGTCAAAAGGATAAACTGTAACCTTGTCAGACAGTGCATGCTCGACTTCTTCGCATGAAGAGAGTGCACCTGAGCCAAAAATTCTGACGGCATTTTCTTCATAGACGAGCCCGAACTCCACCGTGAACCAGTGCAAGCGCTCGAGGCTAATGCGATCTTGTCCTTGCGCGTAAAGTGCAGCTTTGCCGAAGAGTTGATAAAAATCAGCAAAGTCAGGATTAGTGAGCATGGGCAGATGTCCGAAGACATCATGAAAGAGATCGGGTGCAGGCGTGTAGTTCAGTTCGTGTCGACCGCGAATGTAGTCAGTTGAAGGGAAGATGCGCTGGGCAAGCAAGTTGAAGAAATCTCGCTCGTGCAGCAGTCCAGGAATGCGAGCTACACGCCAGCCAGTCGTGCGTTCCAGCTGGCGACTGACCTCAGCTAAGGCAGGTATTTTATCTGAACGAAGTCCTAGAAGCGTAATGCCTTGCAAGAAATCGTGGCAGGCGCGGTTCGGCAAAAGAGCGCACTGGCGCGCATAGAGAAATTGCCAAATTTGATGTTCGTCTTCGCTGTAGTTAGGGTATTGGATGTCATCACCGATTGGAGGAGGACCGTCAAGGTGCTGTGGAATGCAGCGAGGATCAAGTGCGCCATCTTGTGTGGCTTTTTCATAGGCGGAAAGCGGCTCGAGTGCCTCATTAAAGGCAGGCTCGCCGAGTGATGCGGTCATAGGATGTACCTCCACAGAAAACGGTTACGGTTATAGTGTTGCGTAATTATGTCGTACGCAACAGCAAAGTTAGAGTTTTTAGAAGGAAATAAAAACCAAATTAGAAATGCTTAGAACTTCAGCTTGATGGTGAAAATTGGTATGGTTGGTGCTGGCAAAGGTACGCGCTGCGAAAGATCATCACTGATGTCGAAGCCGAAGAGATGTGCGTCGACATACGCATCGACAATTGAGGCAAGATAGACAAGCAAGATATAGACGCCAAATTCATCGCGTTGCTCTCGGTAGAACTCACGAAAGCGTCGGTTCGCTTCTAGGCTTGGAGGTGTGGGCGTTTTGGCAAGATCTTCTTCGTAGCGCTGGCGAAATTCCAAGTATTGGCGTTGCTGCAAGAAGTAGTTATAGCCAAACCATGCAAATAGTCCATAGACAATCGGCAGTTTCCAGTAAGCGCGATTATAGATTTGACCAAAGCCGGGAAGGAGGGCAGCGCCTAGTGCAACCAGTTCGGGACGTAGCCGCCACGCCAGCGAATCTGGTTTGGTGACACTATCAGCTTTTGCTGTGTTATCGGCTTTGGCTAAAACGGTGTCTTGCATGCGGGCTTGCTTGACATGAAGTGTACTGGTGTCGGCTGCAACTGTTGCAGAGCGTTCGCTCTTGAGTGTAGCTGTGTCTGGTAGAGTGTTAGCCGCACGCTTGGTCTCGCGCACAGTCGTATCGCGGCGTGAAAGCGCAGATTGGGTGGGCTCAGGTATGAAAGGAGTGTGAGTCAAAAAACACAAGTTGTATGTCGGCTTAAAAGGCAGGTCAGAAGGTGCAAAGAAAGCGGCGCAGTCGTGCCTTGCAGTACAAAAAGTCAGAATGAGAAAAAACAATAGGAAACGCAAAAGCATGAGCCGTAAGTCAAACCTCGGAATTGCCAATTGCATCAATAATGCGCTCTAAATCGTCGGGCGAATAATACTCTATGATAATTTCTCCTGAACCTTTACTGGTGTGCACGACTTTGACTTTTGTTGCCAAGCGACTGCGCAGAATAGACTCAACTTCGGAGACATTCACATCTTTGCTATCTGAAGTTGGCTGATATTTGGACTTGTTCTTTTTTGCAGCACGTGCGGCGCGGCTGACCAAATCTTCCACTTTGCGCACGGAGAGCCCTTTGCTCATGGTGAGTTCCCAGATTTCCATCTGTGTCTCTGGATCTTCAATTGAGATCAGGGCACGTGCATGTCCCATGGTAATTTCACCATTGCGCAGACTTTTTTGAATTGGTTGAGGCAATTTGAGCAAGCGCAAAAAGTTCGTAACCGTCGTGCGGTCTTTGCTGACTTTCTTGGCAACTTCTTCCTGCGTGAGATGGCACTCTTCAATTAAGCGCTGGTAGCCAGTAGCGATTTCAATTGGATTGAGCTTTTCACGCTGAATGTTTTCAATGAGCGCAAGCTCAAGCATTTCTTGATCGCTCTTGACATCCATGACATAGGCAGGAATTTCTCGCAGTCCTGCCTCAATGGAGGCGCGCAAGCGTCTTTCGCCGCTGATGAGCTCATAGCCATCACCTTTAAGGCGCACCGTGATAGGCTGAATGACACCTTTTTCTTTGATCGAGGCTTTAAGTTCTTCGAGCGCCTCAGGGTCAAAATCCATGCGTGGCTGAAAGGGGTTTGGCGCAACTTTATCGACAGGAATGACGCCAATCATGCCGACTTCCCCCGTGCGTGTGTCACGGAACTGGTAGCCTCGCCCGCCCGGTAGACGATGCTCCTTTTTGGAAATCACCTCTATTGATTCGTCAGGAATCAAGGCTTTCAACCCTTTGCCAAGCGCTAACTTTGCCATAGCCTGTTTCAATTTCGTTGATTGAAAAACCACATAACAATATCACAGCAGTTTGATTGTAGATATGCTTTTAACGACCGCCTGCCATGTGGCGTACTTCCTCACTGCGCTCTGAGAGCGGTGTGGACGAACCTGCTGAAGCCTCTGAAGAAGGCGGTGTGCGCTCTTGCTCTGCGCTGCCGCCGACAGCGGCTTTTTTCTTGCTAAACTTCTCAATACCATCACGCTCAAACATTTCATAAGCAAGGTCAATGTAATCTTTTGTGCCTAAGCTCTGTGCATCGTAGAGAATGATCGGCTTGCCATGACTTGGTGCTTCAGAGATTTTGACATTGCGTCGAATCAGCGTATTGAAGACTTTTTCTTTGAAATACTTGCGCACTTCTTCGGCAACTTGATTAGAGAGCCGCAAGCGGCTGTCGTACATCGTAAGCAGAACTCCCTCAATTTCAAGCGTCGGGTTCAGATGCTTGCGCACGATGTTAATGGTGTTTAAGAGTTGTCCCAATCCTTCAAGGGCGTAGTATTCACATTGAACGGGAATAAGCACAGAATCGGCAGCAGTCAGTGAGTTGAGTGTAATCAGCCCAAGCGAAGGCGGACAGTCAATTAAAATGTAATCATACTTTTTGCGTACGCGCTGCAAGGCTTTGAGCATGACTTTCTCACGATCAGGTACATCAATGAGCTCAATTTCAGTGCCAACTAAATTGATATGAGAGGGCACAATATCCATGTATGGCATCACCGACGGCTGGATGACGTCTTCAATGTCGACATGCTCAATAAGCACCTCATAGATCGTCTTGGTCTCATCGTTTACTTGTGTCCCAGAGCCAGAAGTCGCGTTTGCTTGGGGGTCAATATCAATCAGCAGTGTAGTCATTTCTGCAGCGGCAATCGACGAGGCAAGATTAATGGCTGTAGTGGTCTTGCCTACACCGCCTTTTTGGTTAGCAATCGCAATAACTTTTCCCATTGATGCATATTGGGTTTAGAGCTGCCTTTGAGGCAGTTAGTCTGAGAAAGCATTCAGTCTGCAAATCTTGAGCAAAACAATATAGCGAAAAAAAAATAGGGTTGCCAAAACTCTTGTGAGACGCAACATCTTCAAACGGTGTATAGGCTCAGAGAGAAAAAGACAAGGCTGCAAAGTTTGACTTTTTGCGCAGGTAAGTTATATTGCGATATGCTTAGTAAAACGCTGCGCAAAATTTCCACGCGTCGCAAGATGCATCACACCGAAGTACGCAGTGTGTCTTAACTAAAACATGTGAAACTGTCAAACCGCCTCACGAAAAAATAGAGTCTTGCTATGTCATTTGTTGGGAACATCAAAGGATGGACAATTACGGAAATGCTTCAACTCATTCGCCAGATGAAAAAAACCGGCGCAATGATTGTAACGACGGATGATGGCGATGTGCAAAAAAAGTATTTTTTCGTAACGGGCTGGTGATTGCTGTCGATACAGGCTCGGAAGATCTTGGCGCGATTCTCTTAGAGGAGAATATGATTACACGCGCTGACTTAGACCAAGCTATTGCCTATCAAAAACAGCATCGCGACAAGCGCATTGAACAAATTCTTCTTGCTATGAAGAAAGTCGATGCGCCAAAGTTAGTCAAAGCTATACGCATTCAAATTGAGCGTGTCATTACGGCACTCCTGCAAGAAAAAAGCGCGAAGGTTGCCTTCGACCCCGAAGCCCCGCTCACCGTTCAAGGGCTAAGTAACGGTGTCGACATTCAAGGCATCATGCTAACAGCGTCGGTCAAGGTCGATGAATTAGAACTGGTTCGCCAGCGTATTCCAAACGTCAACGCCGTGCCCCGAAAAACCAAGCGCGGCGAAGAAGAAATGAACGAGATTTCTCTGAAATTAGCAGAGTGGAAAGTCTTCCTGGCGATTGATGGTAAGACGGATATCAAAACGCTAGCGTTAAAGTTGCGCATGGAAGAAGTCTCTGTCCTAAAGTGCTTGGTCGTCTTGCTCGATGGAAAGTGGATTGAGCTCGTAGAGGGACAAAAAGATACGAGAAAGAAAATTCTTGCTGTCGATGATAGCAAAGTGATTCTTAAGACAATTCAACTTGCACTCTCGGAGACGGGATACAGCTTGATTACTGCTGAAAGCGGAAAAGCAGCACTGGAGTTGGCGTTAGAACATCGTCCAGACCTGATCTTGCTGGATGTGATGCTGCCAGATACAACAGGTCTGAAAATCTGTAAGACAATTCGTACTGATGCAGAGTATGAGGCTATCAAGGATGCGCCTATCGTGATGCTTTCAGCAAAAGATGCGGAAATCGATAAAAATTTGGGGTTGCATGCAGGCGCAAATGATTACATTACCAAACCGTTCAAAGATGGAGAGCTCTTGCAAGTTGTAGAGCGGTTTCTGAAGAAAACTGAACCTGTTGCCAGTTAAAACTAATCTCATTCTTTAACTGTATGCCAAAAGTCCTCATAATCGATGATAGCGCTGTAGAGCGCACCATTATCGCCAAAGTCATGACGGCGTTGGGTTATACCATCGTCGAGGCTAATGATGGCGAAGAAGGTGAAGCTAAAGCCGTTGAACTCAAACCCGATATCATCGTGCTCGATGTGGTAATGCCAAAGAAAGACGGCTTCCAAGTCTGTCGCAATCTCAAAAAGATGCCAGAGACAGCCAAAATTCCTGTCATTATGATTACATCCAAAAATCAAGACAGCGATAAGTTTTGGGGCATGAAGCAAGGGGCAATAGCCTATTTGGTGAAGCCATTTAACGAGGATGACTTGGTCTCAGCAGTAAACAAAGCCCTTGCCCCGTCGTGATAAAGTGCAGAAAGCAAGACAAAAGCGTGGCGTCAAGATAACTCTTACTAAGTGCGGGAGATGCGAAAATGAATGATGAAAAGCCCAGTGCGCAAAATGAGGAGATTCGTCTTGAAGATTTGAACACGATTGATAAAGATGTGATCAAGTTGCTGAGCAGCATAGACGCCAGCAGCGACATATCTCAGCAGCAAGAAAGCGAAGAAGAGCGCGAGCAATATATTGCCATGTTGCTCGGTGAAAAAGAAGTCGCATTTCGCGTCAATGACATTGAAGCCATTCTCGATGTGCCGCGCATTACGCCTGTGCCGGGGTTGCCGGACTACATTCTTGGGATTTGCAATGTGCGCGGCGAAATTACCTCAGCTGTAGATGTGCGCAAAATTTTAGGCCTCGGTACACGGCGACAACAAAAGAATCGGCGTGAGCGTGCTGCAGAAAAAATGATCATCCTGCGTGGCGAACTCTACTCTGTGGGTATTCTGGTCGATGCCGTGCTCGATGTCTTGCGTGTCGCCGAGCGAGAGTTGGTCAAGGTGAATGCTGCCGATGGAGAACTGGCACGCATCTCTCAATTTGCAAAGGGTCTTTTTACCAGACCTGGAGAACAAGGGCGCGATAACGATGTGATTTTGATTGACACAGAGAGTTTGCTCAGTACTAAAGAACTTAGTCAGTTTCAATGATACTTGTAAACTAAATCTCATGGATCAAAATGAACACGAGAGAAAATGCAGCGCTGCGAGCGCAACTCGTCGAAAAACTCCTTACTAATGTGGTAGAGTTGGAGCAAGCCTTGAAAGCCGATGCTAACAACGACTTTTTAAGAACGCTCTGCGAAGAGCAGAAAAAACTACTTGATTATGTAAAGAATACGGCAATTAGCGACCGCATGCTCAAAGAGTATTTGGGTATCTTAGACGAAGTGGTCAAAGAAAAGCCGAAACAAGAAGAAGTGCATGCGTCAGCAAAAACCATTGCCGCAAAAGCTGCTGCTGCAGCAAGTGCACCGACTAAACCTGCTTCATCTTTCTTGGATGATGATAGCGACGGCGGCGGCGA
This sequence comes from [Chlorobium] sp. 445, assembly GCA_002763895.1. Classification (NCBI taxonomy): domain Bacteria; kingdom Pseudomonadati; phylum Chlorobiota; class Chlorobiia; order Chlorobiales; family Chloroherpetonaceae; species [Chlorobium] sp. 445. Next base: position 59,160 of record NSLH01000011.1, on the reverse strand, counting down.
TAATGTGCTGGGCTTAGACCTTGAAAGCGTGCTCGGCGATATCTTAGCTGACGAAAAAGCCGCCGCAGCGATCTTCAACACAAACACTGAAGACTTGCTGCGCATCGATGGCGATAAAATTATCTTGGAAATCGATGAAGAACTCGAACAAGGCATTGATGAAGAAGCCAAAATGTTTGAAGTCGAGCAGCACTATCGCAATAAAGATTACTTCAAAGCTTTGGCTGTAGCCCTCGCGCTGAATATTCGCTTCAAACAAGGCGTCGGCAAACGCTCCGATGCCATTGTGCGACGCCAAGATGAGATTCTCTTCGACTGCAACTATCGCATCGCATATGACTACCTCGAGAAAGTCAAGGTAACAAAAGGCGATGAACAAGTCGACAATAAACTCAGTGCGGTCATGCACCTCTATAACGCACTCGACCAGCAGCCACTTCCAGGGCAAGAAAAACTGCGTCAAGACATGAAGGCTGTGATTGATAAACTCATTGAGCGCGATGGGATTGGCGGACCAGCTTACATCAAGGCAGGACTGTTCAAAAAGGTGAAGGTGCCTGCGCCAGAAGATAAAGCGCAAAAGAGCTTCTATTGGAAAGAAAAGGCAATGCGTGAGGTAAATGTAACACGCAAGGAGTTTTACTGGCTGATGACCTTTGCCTCGGATATCAACTACTATCCATACCAGATTGCACTGGCAAACTTCTACATTGAAGTCGGTCGTCTCGACGAAGCCTGCCGCTATATCAAAGTGCCTTTGCCGCTCGTGGAAAATGATGGCGTGGATTTTCTACTGGCGTTGCACAAAAAAGACCCCGCCTATGCCGATAAGTTTATAGACGCCGCTTTAAATCCGATATGAAGCAACTGCGCTCACGCTACGAAACACCTGACAAAAAGGAACTCTCAGCAAAAGATGAATATGAGCGTGCAAAACTTGAAAACCAGCGCTTCAAGAAGTTTATTGATACGATTGACCTTTGGCAAAAGCGAATGGACGCTATGAAAGCCGATGTGCCCTTCAAAAACAGCACACTTCGCATTGAATACACAAAAGCCTTTGCAGAAATCTTGCAAGAAGCCAATAAGGTTCGTCCCGATTTGATTGTGCGTGACTTTATCGAACGCTACCGCTCAACGGATGTGCGAAGCGTACAGAACCCGAACATCTTGAACTTCATTGATTTTAGCTTCCGCTATGCTATAACGCCCGATGAAAAGAGCATCACAGGCTTGGTGGTAGAAGGGGAAGCCGAAGCCAAACTGGACACGCTCAGCAAAGCGGTATTAGAGTATTTTAACTCGGAGATTGGCGTATCCTCAAAATCTATCGCAGAAACAAAGCAGCGTGTTACGCAAGAAACTGAAGCCATGGTGAAAGCTATGAAGGGACTGGGTTACAGATTTGAACGGATGCCAATCCTAACAAAAGTAAGTAGCTAAGTCATAATCAATCCAAAAAGCTACTGACCCTTAGCGGTCAGTAGCTTGAATGCCCTACTAATTCAAGTTTATGGAGGAGCGTAACAGCCGTCTTGATAAGAAAATCCTAATCACGCTTGCTATTGCAGTAGCTATAGTCCTGGTGGTGCTAACGGTGCTGTTTCAAAATCGCTATGCATCAAGAGTGCAAGAAGAGTTTGAAAGTAAAGCCATTCAAACGGCTGAAACGCTTCAAGACATGTGGGCATTCAACGCTGAAATGTTCGTCAAATCTCATGCAACGCTCAGCGACACAAGCTACACGTTGCTGATGATGATTCACTACAACCCCAGCATCGCTCAACTCGGGCAGAAAGAACAAAAGGCCGATGCGACCATATCGGGCTTCAAGGTGCGCCAAATCTCTCAAAACTTCCGCAACATTCGCAATAAACCTGCTGACCTTGATGAAGAAAATCTGCTTGCAAAATTGCAGCAGCGCATGATTGAATACCGCACAAAAGGATTATCGGAGCCAGAACTGCGCAAGCAAATCGCAATATGGGATAAGAGTAAAATCAACGGACAAGACGTGATTCGCTATACGCAGCCGATTATCATCAAAAAGCAATGCTTAACCTGCCATGGCGATAAGGCACAAGCCCCAGAGTATGTGCAAAAGAATTACGAAACAGGATACGGTTACAAAGTCGGTGACTTGCGTGGTGCGGTCTCTATCATTGTGCCTGCGCAAACATTTCAGCAGAGCCGCTTATACGATACGCTCCTGATTGTGAGCGCTGTGCTGCTCTCCGGTGTTGTGATCATGGCCTTGCTCTTTATCATCATGAAAAAGACAATCGCTGAGCCAGTTCGGAAAATCGCTAGCACCGCAGCACGTGTCGCTCAAGGCGATCTCTCCGAACGACTGCTCTACGATAAGCCCGATGAGTTAGGCGAAATCGTCGAACATTTCAATACACTGGTCGATAGTGTCAAGGATACAGTGCGTGAAATCGTGGATCTGACCATGAAACTTAACCAAGTTGCATTGGACATCAGCAATACAGCAACAGGCATTGCTAAAAGCGCTGAAAATCAAAATGCGATTCTCAAAGAAGCCTCACAAACGATTGGTAAAATGAGTGTGTCGCTCAATGCGGTAACAGAAGATGTACAAGGACTGACAATCAATGTACGTGAGACAAGAACAGCGATTGAAGACCTCATCAGTACCGTTCAGGAAGCCGCACGCAGTATTCAAGATGCAAACCAAGTCTTTAGTCAAGTGATCAATGAGGTGCAGGGTGGACGCTTTGGCATTGAGCAAATTAGCCAATCTATCCTGGGCATCTCAGAGCGTCTCGAGGGCCTCATCAATCAAATTCAAATCTTAGACCGCAATACGCGTGAAGTGACCGGAACGACAGATATTGCAGCACGTACCGCCAAGCAAACAAACCTGCTTGCTGTCAATGCCTCAATTGAATCTGCTATCGCTGGCGAAGCAGGCAAAGGCTTCCGCGTGGTGGCATCTGAAATACGAAACCTGGCAGAACAGTCATCGGCTTCAGCGCAGCAGATTCAAAGTATGATTCTCGAGATTCGTCAAAACGTGATGCGAATTGTAGATACCATCGTAGAAACAAATCAAGCTGCGCTCGATAGCATGGCAACCGTAAAGGATGCCGAGAAAACCTTAGACAAAATCACACAGTATTATTCTCGCTCAAGCAGCATTATGAGTCGCTTGTCAGGGTTAATTGATGCCCAAATGCGTAGCGGACAGCAAGTAACGATGAAAACAACCGATATGACAATTCGTACCTCGCAAGTCATAGAGCAGAACGAATTACAGCGTGCAATGGGACAAAAAAATGTTGAAAGCCATTGAAACCCTCTCTGAAACAGCCCTCAAAAATAAGACAGCATCTGAAGAAATTATCCAACTCTCTCAAGACCTGATTAACCAAGCCGAGCAACTGCAAAACGCGATTCGTCAATTCAAGATGGCAGAATCGACGCAAGTCCTACGCTAAGTGCGCACAACGTACGCGTGCAAGCTGCAGGTAGCTAACAGAGACAGATACAGTGAAAGGCGAAAGTAAAGGGTTGAGGAGGCAGGATTCGAACCTGCGGTAGCCTGATCCAGAGTCAGGTGCCTTACCACTTGGCTACTCCTCAATAAGGCAAGACAGGTAAAGCGGCAAGTCTGCTAATGCTGTGGACGCACCGAAGACTGCGCAACAGGGACGCTAGCTAGACTTGAAGTCGCTGTGTGCTTGAGTAAATGGAAAAGTGATGTGCACCCGTGAGGACTCGAACCTCAGACCTTCTGATTCGTAGTCAGATGCTCTAATCCAACTGAGCTACGGGTGCATGCCTAAAAAGCCTCCTAAGTCTCAGAAGAGCCGCAAATATACAGCGGCGTGAGATTTTTTCAAAAATTTTCTCTGACCTTGAGCCCTACTCGTGCACAACTGCTGAACCAAAATTTGTCGACTCCAACACCGTGCATGAAAACTCTTGCTGAATCCGCTCCAACATCCTACGCGATACATGCTGCATACCGAAACTCATCGCGGCTTCTGACATCACTTTGATAATCGGTTCTGGAAAAAACTTCAAGAGCGTGGGCACAGCGAAATCAACTTGAATCTTCATACTGACATCAACAAAAGTTTGATGAAGCGAAAGGGGTTTCAAGAGCATTTCGCCATCTGCTTTTCCAATGAACGTGTGATCATCAGGCATTTCACCTTCAACGACGACGGGATAATCTTTCCAAAAAATCTGACTCTCGGAAAGCCCAAGCGGTGCACGCTCAAGTTGCTCGACAAAGAAAATCAAGCGAATAGGATGCGACTGCGGATCTGTAATCTCGAAGTCCCAGCGATAGACATTTTCAAGTTCAGTACGAGAGACTTCCTTGCAGAAGGGATTGAACGACAGAATTTTCTCCTGATTTGCAAAAACGGATAGACGCGATCGAGACTGCCGTTCAAGACCACTTGACCGCGTGACTTACCAATGACTTCCATAGTATTCTCCTTTCTCCGGACTTTCACTACACCAACTGAACAGGTGTCAGGAAAGCACAGTCCTAAGCCAAAGGTAAGGTAAACTCACGAGTTTTCCAGTAAGTGAAACAAAAGCACGTCGAGAAAAAACATCGTAGTGATTTTTTTCAATGCGGTCAAGAATTTTGCTGTAATTAACACGGCTCACGTGCACCGCAAGCTGGCTATCTTTGGAAAGCAAATCAATCCCAGCATCGGCTTCAGTGTAGTAGCGGCGCGCCCGCTCAATTTGAAACTGCATCAAGGCTTTAAAGCGCGTATCAATCACCCTGTTGAAAATGTCTTGCTCGCTGTAGTCAAATCGCTTCAAATCTTCAAGTGGCAGGTAAATACGACCTTTGCATGCATCCTCACCAATATCACGCAATATATTGGTAAGCTGCATGGCAATACCAAGTTTGACAGCGTAGTCCAGCGCATCTTTGTTAGAGTATCCAAAAATTTCTGAGGTCATTAAGCCAACAACGGAAGCAACTTTGTAGCAATACACATACAAGTCGTCAAACGTCTGATAGCGACTGACTTGTAAGTCCATGCAGACTCCATCAATAAGTTCAAGCGGCAGCGATTTTGGAATACGATAGCGCTGAAGCATATCATGCCATGCGATCATAATCGGGTGGTCGACAATCATGCCGCTGTAGCAAAGGTCAAGGTCAGAACGCCATTGATCGAGCAGGGCAGCAATTTTTTCTTTGGTGAGCGACTGGCGACTTTCTTCAGAGCGATCGACCAGATCATCGACATAGCGGCAAAGCGCATAGACAGCATGCACAGAAGCACGCTTTTGAGCGGGCAAAAAGTGCGCAGCAAAGTAAAACGTCTTGGCATGCTTCCACGAGACCTTACTGCAATACTGATAAGCAAGTGTGAGCGTCTCTGCATCAATCTCAGACAGAAACCGTCGTCGTTGAGCCGTGGAATTTAGAGCGGCATCAGGGTCCGCTGCTTTCGGGACAGCGGGGTTTACTAACGCTTTCTGCTCAAGGTGCATAAAGGATTTTTTCAAGTTTCAGAGTTTTAACAATGAGGAAAAGCAGCTAATTCTTTAGCATTCTTTAACATCACTCCTAAACATTTCCTATCCTAAATGAACGGTAGGCACTTACAAACAATTTTTCAATTTAGCGATATTCTCGGATTGTAAAAAATGAGCGCATAGCAAGACTGAAAATGATGAACATAGCAACACATCAAAGCTCTGCAGAGCGTAGCTGCACCAAACAAATGAAAAGCACTTGACACAAAGAAATTTTTAGGCAAAAAAATGGTTTATTGCCCTTGAAAAATTGTAGCACTGAATTAAATTCAAAGCAAAAAAATGAGCAAACCTCGTCAGGAGTAAAGCTATGGATTTGAAAAGCCTCGTGATGACGATAGAAAGTTACTTCTTCTTTGTGGTGATACTTGCGATGCCTATGTTCGCAGTGGTCTCCCTCATCAATCGATTTCGTATCAAACAAGTAAAACTTGCCATACGACATGGCGCGCTCTGGGGATACCCACTGATGCCAAGTATCTATGCATTGGTGCAAGTGCTTTGTGCCGTAATCGCTCTTGCTATTGGTGATGAAAACTCTGCCATCAAGTTCAGTTTCTACTTTCTGGCAAGCCTCTTTTGGTTCCTAGGCGCGTGGGCGTCAGAGCAACGCGTCGTAACAGATGAAGGGATTTACCTCAGCGTCAACTCGCGCCGCAATGCTCTGCTGAAATGGGGCGCTATCACAGACTATTTCGCTAAGGTAAAGACAAACTGCGTTGAGTATCATTTCTTCTACAACACAGTCTCCACGCAAAAAGGCAAGAAGCTCGTACGTCGAAATGTAACCGTAATTCGGGTACAGAACGACCAGAAAGAAGCTTTTGAGAACATCCTCAAGTCTGAATTAGAACCACGCTTCGAAGTCGACCCTGCAAAATTTTAGAGGCGAGTTTAAGCCTTAATTGGCCCAGCTTGCTGCTCTTGTTTAGTGCTGCTGCATTTTTTAGCTCGCTCTCAAATCATAGGTAGTGCAATTCGAATGATTTTTGCTAAGTTTGCTAGACTCTACATGTGCGAGCTTCAAAACATTTATGTACTGCAGCAATGAAAAACAAGAAAGCAAAAAGCAATAAAGCGAAAAACAAAAACGAGAAACTCCCACCGTTTGTCAACGAACCACCTACAGACTTCAGCGATCCTGCAAATTGCCGTGCAATGGAGCGGGCTTTGCAAAAAGTAAGTGCAAAACTTGGTGGCGATTATCCTGCAATCATTGCAGGCGAAAAAATCTGGCGCGATGAGAAAATCATTTCCGTCAACCCGTGCAACTATCGTCAAGTCATTGCGACATTCCCGAAAAACACACTTGATGATGTTAATGCAGCCATTGAGGCGGCATCAGAAGCCTTCGAGCACTGGCAATATACGCCCGTGAAATGGCGCTCAAAATTGCTCCTAAAAGCCGCAGAAAAGATTCGTAGGCGTAAGCACGAGTTTTCAGCGGCAATGGTATTTGAAGTCGGAAAAAATTGGGTAGAAGCGGATATGGATACAGCTGAAGCGATTGACTTTCTGGAATTCTATGCGCGTAGCGTGCTCCGACTAGCGGACGAACAACCTGTAACACCGACGCCGAAATGGGTTGGCAAAGAAAAAAATGAAATGGTCTATATCCCGCTTGGTGTAGGCGTCATCTTGCCACCATGGAACTTTCCGCTGGCGATTCTGGCGGGAATGACAACCGCAGCGTTAGTAACTGGCAACACCGTTGTGCTCAAGCCTTCCCCTGATGCGCCGTTCATTGCGCACATGTTCTACGAGGTGATGGAAGAAGTCGGAATACCAAAAAATGTCCTCAATGTGATTCATGGCGGCGCTGATGTAGGCGAAGCTTAGTGGCGCATCCAAAAACACGATTTATTTCCTTCACAGGCTCAAAAGCGGCAGGACTGCGCATCAACGAAGTGGCAGCAAAAACTCAAGAAGGACAAAAATGGATAAAGCGTGTCATTGCAGAAATGGGCGGTAAAGATGCGATTATCGTTGACCGAGAAGCTGATCTTGAAGCAGCAGTAACGGGCGTGGTTACATCGGCATTTGGATTTTCAGGACAAAAGTGCTCGGCATGCTCGCGTGCCATTATCGATGCGAAAGTCTATGACAAGTTCTTAGACCTGCTGGTTAAAAAAGTTGAAGACCTAAAAGTCGGTGATGCGGAAAGTAATGCCCCTGTAACAGCCGTCTCCAGTGAGCGCGCCTTCGAAAAAATCAAATCCTATATCGAGATCGGTAAGAGTGAAGCACGATTACTCACTGGTGGAACATGCGACAAAAGCAAAGGCTTTTTTATTGCACCGACTGTTTTTGCAGATGTGGCACCCACAGCGCGCATTGCACAAGAAGAGATTTTTGGACCAGTGCTGTCGTGTATCAAAGCCAAAGATTTTGATGAAGCCCTAAAAATTGCAAATGGGACAGAGTATGGGCTAACAGGAAGCGTCTATACGAAAAACCCAAAGAAGTTAGAGCGCGCCAAGCGAGAGTTTTATGTTGGCAATCTGTATCTCAATCGCAAATGCACAGGTGCACTGGTCGGCGTACATCCTTTCGGCGGATTCAACCTCTCTGGAACATGCAGCAAGACGGGTAGCAACGATTATCTATTACTTTTTGTGCAAGGTAAAAGCATTGCAAAAAGAGTAGGCTAGAAAATCATGCGCGCTTAGTGCGAGGGTAAGCGCGGAGGATTTTGGTGCATAGGAAGCGTAAAAGTAACGGTGGTGCCTTTGCCTAATTCTGACTCTGCCCAAATTTTGCCCCCGTGTAGTTCGACAATTTGCTTAGCAATAGAAAGACCAAGTCCTGTACCACGCGAGCCATGCTTGGAATTGGCTTGGCGATAAGCATCAAAGATGAGTTCAACTTCATCGGGTGAAATGCCTTCACCGTAGTCAATCACAGTAACTTGTGCAAAGGGGGTAAAGCGCTCCAAAATTTTCTCTAAGCGCACTTCAATCTGCGAGTGTGGATGCGAAAACTTGATAGCATTACTGACCAGATTATTGACAACGCGCACGACTTTATCAAAGTCGAAGTAGAACGAGAAGTCTTCAGGGGCGACAAATTTTTTGCTATCATCTCTTTTGCCTGCAAGTCAAAATGATTTTGCTCCAACACCAAATCAATGCAGAGTTCCAGATTTCGGTGCGTATAGTCTAATTTCACCATTCGGGATTCATACTTGGAGAAATCCAAAATTTCTTGTACCAAGCGCGTGATATTTGCAGATGATAGGTGAATCTGATCCATAATGTTGCGCAAGTGCTCAGGTGGCATCTGGCTGAAATCTGTTTGCTTGAGCATCTCGCTGTAGCCAAAAATGGCAGAGAGTGGCACCTTCATGTCGTGCACGACCATCGCAAAGAAATTATTGCGAATGGTCTCAAGTTCTTTGCGCTCTCGCTCAAGTTCCAATTGTTTGCGCAGATCGACCAGCACAGCAAAAGCGCCTGTCACGGAAACTTCGCCGCTTGCACGAAGAATAAGTTGCGGTTCAGCCGTCACTCTGAACGGGATAGCTTCACCGAGGCTACTGACAAGCAAAATTTGTTCTTCGGATGGCACGCCGCCTGAGAAGAGCACGGAAATTTGTCGCCTGACAGCTTCTACAGAGCTTGGATGCGCAATGTGTTCAAGTGAGTAACCTAACAGCAAGTCGTTGCCACGGTTGAGCAGACGCTTGAGCGCAGCATTGGCATACTCGATTTTGCCTTCCTGGTCAAAGATGATAAAGCCATACTCGACATTTTCGACGATATTGCGGAATTTAGCTTCTGAAGCAGTGAGATTCTCATTCAATTCTATGTTTTCAAGGTGTGTCGCTAAACTGCCTGCGATAAGTTCAATGAGGCGTACATCGTCCATGACCTCTTGAACAGACTTTTTGACACGCGCAAGCATTCTACCAAGAGAAAGAAATCCATAGAGTTTGCCTTGAGAGCCAACAAGAGGAATGATAAAGTTGATAAGACGATCTTCTCGTTCGACGTGTCCACAAAAGACCGCAAAAGCTTCTTCGGGCGTCAGCGCAGCAACAGATTCGGGCTCTGAGGCATGCGGTGCTTGCATGCGGCGATGCATTTCATACTCAAGCCACTGCAAATCATAACAATAAGCATGTCCAACTTGTTTGACGCGATTGCACTCTCTCATAGAAAGTTCCAAAAAGAGCGGATTATAGGTGGCTACGCCCTGAGAATAACTTTGGATAAGTGGCGCAATAGACTTGCTGGGCTGGTCATCTGAGAAGGCAACAAGTTCGGGGTGCTCCATGTAGTAGAAATCTGTAAGCGTCTGTTGTGTTTTATTGATAAGAGCACAGAGTACATAGCGGAAACTGGATTGTTCAACAGAACGCTCACAGACCATTTTAATTTTGTCGTGTGCGGAGATGGGTTGCGCAAGATGCACATCGAGTTCCAAAAGTTTTTGGATAAAGAGGCTCTTTTGGAAAAGCTCTTGAGATTCTTGCGCAAGATTTTCCGTGAGCAAAAAGTTTGTCAAATCTGCTGCTACGACGCTGATAAAAAGGTCAATTGCGGTCAAGCGAGTCATGGCTTCATTCAAGTCTTGGCAATCCAAAAAGTTGCCAAGAGAAATAAAACCTGAGACTTGCAAATCTGTTTGGGCACCAACATTGAGCGGTACGACCAGCGTATAATAGTCAGCTTCAGGTGAGGACTCACACATGCATTGAAAATACCGTGCTAAGTTTTGCGCACCGCTCAAGGGCTCTGCTGTATCATGGACTTCAAGCATATTTGCCTGTGTGGTCGTCGAAGCCGACAGTGAAGAGGAAGAGTCCCGCATAAGCACTTTAACTTGACGCAAATCGCAACAGTAGACTTTCAGAGGAAAGATTCTGAAATCATCGTGCCTAAAAAGTGTCGTATAAGCCTCATAGTTAATTTTTACGCCGGGACGAAACAGATTGTGGATGAAGTCTTTTAGGTTATGGGGTACTGCGCCAGCCATTGCACTTGAGCCATATTGCACGATACCGTTCGGATTGTACAAAACCACGCCAGAAAAATCCAAACCGGCAGCCTCAACGAGCGTATTGGTTAGTTTCTGGAGTTTCTCGCTAAGTGAAGTAGCTTGCGAAATTTTGCTACTGCCTTCAAAGAGCTGTGTCAGAGTCTTACTTAAGCGCAATTTAGCAGCAAGCTCCTGTTCGCGCTGCACTGCAATTTGAAGTAAGGAGCATTCATGAGAGAGACGCTCAGCAAAGAGTGTAATGATTCTCGTATGCTCAATGAATTCAGCAGTAAATTGCTCATCAGCAGGTAGCATCCACGCGCCGAGGCGAATAAAGCCTGTGATTTCTTTGTGCTCTGTATAGAGGGGAATCATCATCCGAACATGCAGATGCCCTTTGAAGTAGTCTTGCAAGAGCGCAGCGCCGACATGCAAGGTTTGACCTGATGCCACTGCGCGTAATTGCCTGGGCTCGAAGAAATAGCAATACCCTACTGAGAAACTCGGCGAGAAGAGAGTATCTAACACGCGTAAAGGTACGGGACGCCCGGGCTGATAGCGCTGTTCAAACTTGATTTTCTCAGAATCGGCGTCAATTTGCGGATGAGTAAACATATGTGCTGCCGTAACATGGCCTGTACGATCATACAAAACAATTGAAGCAGAAGTAAAACCGAGTTCCAAAACAATAGCTTCGGAAGCAATAGCGAACTTCTCTGAAATTGTCTTTGCAGATTGAATGCGCGAACTGGTTAGGAAAAAAGAATCTAAAAGTTCATGCAGGGTTTTGTTGAGCAAGGCATACTGCTTGCAGTCTGCTTGTGCACGCAGTCGAGCTATGTCGTGCGCAAACATATCACTCAAAAGTGAAGCAAGCTTAGTCTGACGCTGTAAAAACGCAAGGGTGTCCAGACGCTCTTGCCCCTCAGCCGGTTCAAGGTCAAGGCTGATATAGCCTAGGACGGTATTGCCAGAGAGTAAAAACAAAAACAAGCCAATGTCGGTATCTTCAAAAAAGCGCGCTAATAGTTTCTGCGAGAGCGTAGTGGAAAGCCATTCATCAGGAACTTTAACCCCATTCTCCAAAGCAGTTTGAATCGCTGAAAGTTGTTCGCCGCTTAAGCAGTATGAGTGCTCAACTTTGAGCGTAGGAGAAGAAGCGATGAAATCGCATAAGTAACGCGGTAGAGCAAAGTTAGGCAATAAGAAAGGACGCGGTGAAGGCTTTACCGATGAAGCGTAAAAATGACCTTGCGGAGATTCATCAGACGACTGAAAAAGCATAATGGCACAGTGAGAAAAACTGCACAGATTCACCAGAGCATGTCCCAAGACTTGAGTTTTAGACTCAATCGTTTTTTGCTCACGAATCTGCTGTGCAACAGCAAGAAGCAAATCCAGATGATTATCTGCACTGCCTGCAGTATTGAGTGAAAAGGGCGTATCGGTTACTGCCCTCATTTCGCTTGTTTGTTCGGGCTGAGCATCGGAAAGTCCCACAGACACATCAGAAGAAGGGACTTGCGACATCTGATGGGGTGCAGAAGTTTCAAGTAAATGCAGGCGGCGTTCTATTGCAAGTTCTGCAGTGCGAACATAGCTGTCAAGGACTTGCTGTAACTCCAAGACTTGCTCTTGAGAGAGGGCAATGTCGCGCAAACTTTCGCCGATGAAGCAGGCGCCGAGAAGTGAGCCATCGGTTTTACGCAGCGGCAGCATCACAGCATAGTGTCCGTTCACCTGCTGGCGCGAAGAGACGTTATAGAACAGAAAAAGAATTTCAAGTGGAATTTTGCGCGATGAGGCTTTATGTAAGCTTGCGGCACTTGCGGTGTGTCGTGATATGCGCTCCAGAGAAGACGCAGTCGACTTTGCTTGAGTAGAGGCGATATGGTTGCCAGTAGAGGTCATTTCCACAAAGGGTATTGGTAAGTACAGCGTCCCTAATGTCTGTTCAAGTTCGTGTTGTTCAAAGCAGTAGATGTTGTGGAAACGGTACTTCTTATGTTGAAAAAGCGCGTTGTAGAACTGCTTGAGCGTGTGTGCGGATGCAGCTAAGTGCTCAAGAAAAAAGATCGCGCTGGACAGTGCGAGATTGAAGCGAATGAAAATTCGCACAGCAAATCGAAAAATCATCTTTGAACAAGACAGTTGCTACAAACGAAAAGCAAAGTGTGCGTGCAAGACTCGAAGAGAGCAGATCAAGCGCATGAGCAACTGAATGAGAACGCTCCAACTCTTGCAAATAAGATTGCAACTCCTCTGAAATAAGTTTGGGAGAGCGATAGCGCAAGTGGCGCGGAGGCTCGCTATGCATTTCTGAAAAAAATTAGGTGTCGGACTCACACTCGAGGATGCAGAATTCGACTCACTCGCTGTCGAGGGGACAGAAACGTTCGCGCGGTCAGGGTCTATGTCGGTTCTATTGTTTTGCATTCTTATTTGTATCACCAACCTCCCAGCAGAACTAACCTATACAGCCAGAGCAAAATACTACGAGATACTACGAGATATTAAAGACGATAAAAGTGAGGATTGCCATCAGACCAAGGGCGATAGCAATGGCATAGTTTTGGGCAGTACCAGACTGCAACTGACGCAACGCTCCACCCAAAGCAAGCGTAGCTTTACCTAAGCTATTAAAAGCACCATCTAAAAATAGCCTCTCAAACGCATCGGAGCCGCGCGCCAATAGCCCTTGAAAAGGCTTAGTGACTACTGCGTCGTATAACTCGTCAATATAATACTTTTTAGAAAGTAGAAAACGCCATCTGCTCTCTGTCTCCATCGGTGATTTAGAGTAAGATGAATATGCAAGCCATAACCCGCCCAAAGCAATCACACTCGAGGCACCAAGCAAGACCCACTCCGTCGTGTGTGAAAGTGCATGCGTGAGGTCCGGCAAAGAAAGCCAACTGTGTAGAATGCCATGCTCGACCAAGACGGCAGGCAAATTTAACATGCCGCCCAGCACAGACAGCACAGCAAGGATCCAGAGGGGCAAGGTCATGGTCAGTGGCGACTCATGCGGAGGCTGATGTGTGTCGTAGCGCGGTGCACCTAAAAAATGTGAGCACATAAAGGCGCATGGTGTAAAAGGCAGTGAGTGCGGCGGTAAAAATCCCAACCCCATAGAGCAAGAACTGACCAGAAGCAAAGGTTTGTGCCAGAATTTCATCTTTACTGAAAAATCCTGCTGTGAGTGGAAAGCCTGCAAGGGCAAGCGCACTGACAAGAAAAGTGATTGATGTAGCTGGCATGGAGGCGTGTAAGCCACCCATTTTGCGAGTGTCTTGCTCTTCGTGCAAAGCATGAATGACTGAACCGCTGCCTAAAAACAAACACGCCTTGAAGAAAGCATGTGTTACCAAATGAAACATGGCGGCTGAAAATGCTCCAACACCCAGCGCTAAAAACATGTAGCCAAGTTGCGAAACAGTAGAATATGCCAAGACTTTTTTGATGTCGTGCTGCACGAGTGCAATCGTGGCAGCAATAAGTGCCGTGAGTGCACCAAGCACGGCAATAAGTATCATCGTCGATGTAGCAAGCGCATAAAGTGGAGCAAGGCGTGAGATAAGGTAAATGCCGCTTGTAACCATAGTCGCCGCATGAATAAGAGCAGAGACCGGCGTTGGACCAGCCATAGCGTCAGGTAGCCAAGTGTAGAGCGGAATCTGTGCAGATTTACCTGTGCAGCCGATAAAAATCAGTAAAGTAATCCAAAACAGATGTGTGTCATCAAAAGCGGAGGTTTGCTCGAGTATGGCATTGAAGTCAAGTGTGCCGATACGCTGAAAGATGAGAAACATTGCCACCAGCAAAGCAAAATCACCGATGCGATTCATCACGAAGGCTTTATTGGCAGCATCGGTTGTCGTGGAAATACCCACACCATCGAAGCGACGGTCATACCAGAATCCAATCAGCAAGTATGAACAAAGCCCAACGCCTTCCCAGCCAAGGAACATCAGCGGCATGCTTGAGGCGAGCACAAGATTGAGCATGGCGAAAATGAAAAGATTGAGATAACTGAAAAACCGTGCAAAGCCAGCATCGCCGTGCATGTAGCCAATCGAATAGAAGTGAATTAAGCCGCCCACACCTGTAACCACCAGCATCATCGTGATGGAAAGTGTATCCATCTGATAAGCCACAGTGATGCGCAAATCACCCGCCGCAAACCACTCATAGATTGGTGTGATAAAAAGTCGCAAGTCTTTTGGAAGTGAGAGCAGCTCAAACAAAATCCCAATGCCAATCGCAAAAGGAAGAACAACGCTAAGCGTAGAAAGAAGTCCAAGCAAGAATTCACGAGAGGTCTCGCCTTCACGGATGAAATTCAAGCGATCGAGCAAGCCGCAGATGAGAAATCCAGCAAGGGGTGAAAGCACTGCAAGGAAGATGTAGTCATGCATAAAACTGCAGATTAGCTAGTGAAATTTTTTTGTTTAGCCTTTTAGGAGATTGATTTCATCGATGTTGATGGTTTGCTTATTGCGAAAGAGCGAAATGATAATAGCTAAGCCGACCGCAGCCTCGGCAGCCGCAACGGTCATCACGAAGAACACCATCATTTGCCCTTGAATATCAACAAGAAAATGTGAGAAAGCGACAAAGGAAAGATTGACGGCGTTCAGCATCAGTTCAATGCACATAAAAATCACAATGGCATTGCGCCGCACCAGCACACCAACCACGCCAACCGTGAACATGAATGCAGAGAGCCAAAGGTAGTGGTAAAGAGAAATTTCCATGCTTACAGCTCCGTTTTTGTGTGAGAAAACTTAAAGCAATATACAAAAACTTACTACCTCTTTTTCTCTGAGCATGGCGTGTTCAGCAAAAAAGAAAAGGCTTGCACGCAAGCCTTTTTCTCTGTAACAACAGCAATGCGCAACTGCAATAAGACTCAAGACAAAAGAACAATCAATAGAAGGCAGGAATCTTATAGCGCACCTCCGCTAAGAGAAAGCGTGGGATAGCAGGCGAGGCGACCATTTCGCGCTGAACGGTATTCAGCAAATTCGTGGCAGAGACAGAAAAGAGCAGATCTTTCGTGATATTGATACCAAGGTTCAAATCGACGGTAACAAATCCGCCCAAGGGACCACGGTTGAAAAGAAAAGTAGCCGCAGCAGGATTTGTTGGACCAAGGGGCTGGCTGGGGTCGCGCGGCACAATCGTACGTGTGCCCTCACCGAAGCGACCTGCAAAATGAACGCCCGAGATGAAATCATAAGCTGAAACATATCGCACAGCAAGAGAGCCAAACAGGAGTCCATTGGCTAGACGCTCATCATTGCTGTCAAGAGGTCTTCTTCACGCGATGCAATAAAGCCGGGCTTGAAGACAAAATTGCGCAGTGCTGTGCGTGGTGAAAATGCAGATAATCCTCGGTCGCCTGCCTTAATCGAGTTGAGCAAGAAGGAATTGGCAAGTCCGGCGCCACTGCCAGCATAGTCAGGAAAGCAAGGCGTTCCAAGTGTATCTTTTGTGCCGCCAAAGCCAAAGGGAGAGCCTGGGGCGACAAGCGTTGCGCTGATAAGACGTTCAGGGCAGCGCAAGAGTAAGCCCCACACGACATTGCCACCTAGTGAATTGCCAACGACATGAGATCGCTGGATGTTCAGAGCGTCTGCAAGAGCCAGAATATCGTCGACCCAGTCGCCGACACCACGACGTGCATCAACGAATGCACTGCTATCGGCAGCGCCGAATCCACGCAAATCCGGTGCGATGGCATAATATGAGGCTGGCAGACGCAGCATAGTCTCTTCCCACCACGTCGCTGAAGAAAGATTGCCATGGATAAAAATGACCGGTATACCTGTTTCATTGCCCGAAAAAAGCACGCGTGTGCGTAGCCGAGGGGTTTGAACCATGCGCGCGCGAATGTTAGGCAAGGTCGGAATGCGCTGCAACTCAGGAGCAGCATCTTCAAAATGAACAGAATGATTGCTGGGCATAACTTGTGAGCAAGAGAGTTGCGTAAAGCAAAAAGACAATGCAAGCAGCGTCAGAAACAGCCGAATGTGTTGCATGTGGCTTCAAAAGTAAAATTTAGCCAAAGAGTTCAGTCAATACTTCGAGCAAACGGTCGTTTTCTTCAGGCAAGCCAATGCCAATGCGCAAACAGCGTTCCATCATCGGGTATTTTGAGACATCGCGCACCAAAATGCCTTTGGCTTTCAGCGCGTGAAAAGTCTCTTTCGGATAAGGGACCATCACAATGAGAAAGTTTGTGTCGCTCTCCAGTACTTGAATCGGTGTAATAGCGCGAAGTGCATGAAATACACGCTCACGCTCTGCAAGCACTTTCTGAATGGTCTCTTGAATAATGTGATAGTTGTCTAAAACCTTGATAGTTGCAATTTCAGCAAGGCGTGAGGAAGCAAAAGGAATCTTTGGCTTGAGAAGCTGGGCTGTAAGCATAGGATTGCTAATTGCAAAGCCAATGCGCAGACCTGCCATGGAAAAGGCTTTTGAGAGCGTGCGCAGAACAATCACGTTGGAATAATTTTCCAGAAGCTCGAGCGCCGAACGCTCACGAGAAAATTCTGCATAGGCTTCATCGACCAAGACGAGTGCACGCACTTCGGCGACAATACGCTCGACATCGTCAAACTTCATGGATTTGCTGGTCGGATTATTTGCCGTTGAAAGCACAATGAGAGTTGGCTGTGAGCGGTGAGCTTCTTCGAGAATTTGCTCGGTATCAAAGTCTAAGCTGGGTGTCATAGCAACATGCAGGCGCTCGGCTTCAAGCAGCGCAGCGACTTTATCGTAGAGCGAAAATGATGGAGCAGGAATCAGTACAGAAGCTGTAGCACGCAGCGTGGCTAAGAAAATGGTGTAGATCAGTTCATTAGAGCCATTGCCCATCATGATGCACTCTTTGGGCAGGTTGATAAACTGCGCATAGCGCGCAATAGCGTCCTCTGGAAACGTGTTTGGATAGCGATTCCAAGGCTCTTTGAGAAACGCCTCCATAATCTCACGCTTGAGCCAGTCGGGCAGGTCGTAAGGATTTTCATTTTGATTGAGTTTAATTTCAGCGTTCTGACCCCCTTCTACAGTGTAGGGCGACAGCGCACGCACACTTGGCTTGATGTGATCTAAGACATTAGCGTCAAGCTGAAATGAGAGCGGCATAATCAAGTTTGATTTTGTGATAAAATATCTGGCAAATCTAAAACAAAAAGAAAGTTTCTGCTGCAGTCCTAACTTGGTGCTCGAGCAGCGCTGGCTCATCCTGACATTTTTTGTATTTTTATGCAAACTTTTTTCACACTCATCTAATTTTAATCATGCCAATCAAAATCACTGTGTTGAACAACGGTCCTCTGAAAATCGAGGGCATTGAGGAAGCCTTTCAACTCTGCGACGCCAGCGGCGCAACATTTGACCTTGCAGGCAAAACGACCATCTTCCTTTGCCGATGCGGGGCAAGTCAAAAGAAGCCTTTCTGCGATGGTGCACACCGCACATGCAATTTTGTCTCTGAAGTGAAAGCGGATGCAAACAAATAATTCCCAAATGCAGCGTGTGGGTCGGGCAAGCAGCAATATGCAGTTTCACATGTATTTGTGCACTGGTGCATGCGTTGCAAGCGCAGACACATGATTCGAGCAACATAAACAGGAGCCTGCCCGACTCACTGCATGTGCAGCCTCATCAAACGCTGTCAGATGCAAATGGATTTTCAGACATTTCCTTTGAGCGTTTTTTGAACACGTATTTCTGGCGTGCAAGAGCCACATACTTTCACACATTTGGCGATTGGCAGCTTTCAGCAAGTGAGAATTTTACATCGAATCTGGCAGAATTTCTTAGCACTGCCAGCGAGCGCGCTGTGCGAGATGAAAATCAATTTCAAGCCGAGGCAAAAAAGCGCTGGAGTCAGACGTGGGGCGTTCAGGTGCAGGTCTCAAATTTTTTGCTCTCCGATAGCCGCAGTTTATTTCGCAACGATGCGCAAGCAAACGCACTTACAACAGGTGTCTTCTATACGCCATGGACATGGCTACTGCTGGAGACGAGACTTGGAGCAAAAGCTGAGCAGCAACTTGGACAACCTTCAAGCGGGCTCACCTATGCGGTGAGGGCAGAACTCGATAGCCTTGCCTTCGGGAATTTTCTTTTCGCAACAAATGCAAGGCTAAGTGAGGAATTTTTGCAACCGCGCCATAATCAACTGTTGAACGCACAAGCTGCACTACGCCAAACCTATGGTCGCACTGCCGCTCTATTTTTCTTAGGTGGATTTGAACGAGCGCAGCGTGATTTCTTTTCCAACGTCTTCATAGCAAATGCTCCTGAAGGTTTTACGACCACAGTTGAACGCCGAACAGAACGCAATCTTTACACAGTTGATTCGCTGACATATCAAGCTGATGAAAGACTCAGTGCAGCGGCACGATTTGAACTGCGATACCGAACCATAACGCGTGAAAACAGTCAGCAATTTTTAGACATCACACGCAATCTGTACGACAATGAAATCACGCAGCAACGTCTCTCTACTTTTTTAGGGGCAACTTATCAGACTGCGTCGCTGAATCTGGCGCTGTCATTTTTATATCAGCAGCAAGCAGAGAACTATCGTCCTATCAATGCGCTGCAAAACTTGCCAGAAGCGCAGCGCTTGGAGCGTCTAAGAGATAACGCACTTGAAGCAGCATCGCTGGCGTTTTCACTTGGCTGGGCTATTCAAAATGCAGATGCTCTGACGCTCAATCGATTCAGTGTGCAGTATCAGATGCGCGGATTCCGATTCGACACACCTTCGGCTGAAAACAATGACGACCGTGATGAGGTTAGTTATTTTCTTGCTGTGTCTGATAGTGTGCGCGTGAGTGATTTTTTGGGCTTGAGCCTGACAGCGATAGGGGTGTGGAGTCGTAATGTATTTATTTTTCGCCAGCAAAGTGCAAATAGCACCGATAATTTTATCTTGCGTTTTTCGCCAGCAGCGGTGTGGCAAGTGTGTAAAGGATTCAGAAACTATGCCGAGTTTGGTGTGCTAGCAAACTACACGGTGTATCCTTTTGAGACGCCGCTGCAAGTGCGCAGTTTTTCATTTCGTCAGTTTAGTGTGGTTGACTCCGCTGAAGTTTTTCTTTCCAAACACTTCTTTATTAAATTTCTCTACGACCAGCGTATCTATGAACGCGGAGAACTGTTTTGGGGAGAGTTTGCTGAGCGACCGCTCAATTCGTTTAACGATCGACTTGTACATTTTGAACTATGGTTACAGACAGATGTGCTCACGACTGCGTTGGGCGTAAAAGCATTTTTGCGTCAGCAATTTGGGTTTTTGAACGCAGAAAAGTTTTTGCAGCAAGAAGTGCTTTACATCGGTCCTACAGCGCAAGTGCAGTATCGAGCGCAGAATGCCGAGTTTGAAGCCCGAGGCTGGTATCAAGTTGAACAAATCAATGGGGCAGTGCAGCGCATTATTCCAAACTTAATTTTAGCGGTGCAATTTTCGTGGTAAGTAGCTCAGAAGTTAAATTGATGAACAAAACTTACGAACTTAGGCTGAAAAGTGAGATTAAAGAAGTTCGCAAAGTTGAACGGTTCGTCAAGAAAATAGCCGCAGAGCAAGGCTTTTCAGACTCGTGCTTGCACGATGTGATGTTAGTGATTACGGAAGCGACGAACAACGCGGTGCTGCACGGCAATAGACTTGACACTTCCAAACGCGCATGGCTACGCTGCGAAGTCTCTGGCTGTGAACTCTATGTGGAAGTGCGCGATGAAGGCAGCGGTTTTGACCCCAACGCATTGCCCAACCCGCTCGATGAAGAGAACTTACTCAAGCCCTCAGGTCGTGGTGTCTTTCTGATTAAGCAACTTGCGGAGGATGTGCGCTACGAATTTTCTGACAGAGGCACGACGGTCCGGTTCCGCATCAAGTTCAAACCTAAATCCAACTGTGGTGAAAAGCATCGTTAATCCGCGAGAAGTATCTGCAAAAGATTTCTACAAGATTTTAATCGGTTCTGTCTTGCCACGTCCGATTGCGTGGGTATCAACGGTGAGCAAAGAGGGCGTTGATAACCTTGCACCATTTTCATTTTTTACAGTCGCAAGCGCCAATCCACCTGTACTGTGTTTTGCGCCAGCAATTAAAAGTGAGCGCGCTGAAAATAAAACTGTAGGTGTGCCAAAAGATACACTCGTCAATGTTAGAGAAACAGGCGAGTTTGTGGTCAATGTGGTCAGTCGGCATTTGGTGGAAGCTATGAACCAAACAAGTTACGACTATGATCGCGATGTGAGCGAGTTTGATGAAGTAGGATTGACGCGTGAGCCGTCGCTGTTGGTCAAGCCGAAGCGTGTTGCAGAAAGCTATATCAACTTTGAGTGCAAACTCTACAAACTCATTGAAATCGGCACAGAACCCATGGGGGGGACACTGGTGATGGGAGAAATTCTGCTGGCACATCTGTCCGATAAAGTCTTCAAGGATGGTAAAATTGATGTCGAGGTCTTAGACCCGATTGGTCGGTTAGGTGGGTTGTGGTATTCAGGCGTCAAAGATCGCTTTGAGTTGCCGCGACCTGTGGCGGCGAAGAATGTCACAAAAGAATAGTGTTGAAAATCGTATCTTCGCAACATTTCTTGAGCTGTGTGCTATGCCGGAATTTGTAGGACTGCTGTTAGGTAATTTAGCTTTTGCGCTCATTGCCCTGTCATACCTGGTACGCGACATTTTCTGGCTACGCTCAATCTCAATTGTGTCATCGCTAGCAAGTATCGTGTATAGTTACGCTGCGCTCTCTGAGCCACTCTGGATTAACATCATTTGGAATGTGGTGTTTATCGGCGTCAATGTAACTTGGATTGTTGTAATTGTCAAAGAGCGCCGAAGCGTCAGTTTCAGCGAAGAAGAAAAAGAACTCTACAACACGCTCTTTGGCACGTTTTCACCAGTAGAGTTCATGAAACTGCTGCGTATCGGAGAGTGGAAGACGTGCACGCCGGGTGAGGTGTTGATTGTCGAGCAGCAACCTGCACCGCACATGATGCTAATCTACAATGGAGAAGTAGAAGTCACGCTCAAGGACAAAAAAAATTGCGACGCTAAAGGATGGGGCTTTTGTTGGCGAAATGAGTTTTCTGACGGGCAATTTACCGACGGCAACGGTCAGAGCGACAAAAGAGACGCGTTGTTTAGCGTGGTCTAAGGAACAACTAAGAAAACTGCTAAATCGTAATCCATCGATGTGGGCAACGCTGCAAGGCGTTTTGAGCACAGATTTGACCAAAAAACTCATGCTGAAGGACGAAGAAATTGAACTCAAATAAAGTGTCGCAGTGCAGTTTGAGAGTATGACGACTTTTGCAAAACAACCAAGACAACCAAAAAACACACCAACAATGATGCACAATCACTGCAGCCACGCATTCAGGCGCATGGTGCTGCTTATGACGTTTGGCATAATCATCTATGCAGTAGGCTGTACCTCAAAACCAGAAGAACCTAAGAAACCCGAAAGTTCAATTGAAAAACCTGCCAAAAAGCCTGTGGTAATCGGCTTTGTGCAGCCTGTCGATGATGAAACACTCGATGAAGCGCGCCGAGGATTCATTGATGCACTTGCCAAAAGAGGCTACTCTGACACAGCGGGTACAGCGCAAATCATTTACCAAAATGCACAAAACGATATTCCGACGCTCAACCAAATCATTGATAAATTCATTGCCGATAAGGTAACCTGCATTGCTGCAAATGCTACGTTGCCAATGATGACCGCCCTGAAGAAAACAAAAGATATACCGATTTTCATGATGGTGGGTCCTGCGCCCACAATCAACGATTTAACAATTAAGCAAGGAGAAAATGTCAAAGCACCTGCAAACCTTGTCGGTGTCTATGAAACCTTGGCTTACATTGATTCAAGTATTGCACTCATTCGGCGCGCTTTCCCAAATGCAAAAACTATTGGTGTGATTTTCAACAGCGCAGAGCCAAATTCTACCAATGCGATGAAAGAACTGCGCAAGAAGTGCAAGCAAAATAATCTTAAACTCGAAGCTCGCTCCATTACATCAACAGCTGAAACACAGCAAGCCGTGCAAGCCATTCTGAGCAAAAAGCCCGATGTGTTTTTGCCTTGCCTGATAATCTTGTCTTTGCCAGTTTCGAAGTGATTTTGAAAGAAACGCTTGAAAAGAAAGTGCCGATTGTAACATCTGAAATTGGTTTAGTCAAGCGTGGCGCGACCATTGCATATGGTGCTGATTTCTACATGTGGGGCTATCAAGCCGGTGAAGCCGCAGCTGAATACTTCGATACTGGTGATTTGGTAGCTGTAGGCTTGCGTCCAGTTAAAGTGCGCAAACTTGTGCATAATGCGCAACGCGCTCAAGAACTTGGATTTACGCCACCTGCAGAGTCGCAGCCTATGTAAAACGCGCTGAACCGCATCACTGGAAAAGTTTGTATTTCGAACAAAGCTAGGTCAGTAAAGAACCCGTGTGTGCAAAAGCAAGAATATGCCAGCAAAGTGCGCTTGTAAGCGGCTTAATGATGCTAATGCCCTCTTCATGAAATACTCTGCACTGTGGCTTTGGCTGATGCTGCTGGTGCCGCTGTGCACACCAGCGCAACCGCGCATGGCAGCCATGGTTCAAAATCAACCTTTGGGACGCTCCTATTTTCAGTTTGAGTCTGTATTTCTTGATGGCAGCGAAGAATTTGCTGAAGATGGATTTCGCCGCCCACTCTTTTCTGGCGAGCGCCTCAGTGATGGTCGATTCTCTGAACGATTGCTCACACTTCACTACGAATACGGGTTAGCGGAGCGCTTGACACTGGTGGCACGAATGGGGTATCGCTTTATTCTCTTTACTTATATTGACAATCTCGATCCAAGGCTGCAACCAAGCGAGCGACTATTTCGCGTGGAAGTTAGTGGGTTCGATGATTCTTGGCTTGCAGCGCGCTATGCGCTAATTCGCCCTATTGTTCAAAACGAAGGCATCGGTGTAGCAGTGCAACTTGGTATTAAATTTCCAACTGGCGATGTAACCTTGCGTGTCCCAACAGGCACAGGTTACTTGGATTACGAACTGCGCCTGTTAGCTGAATCGCAACACAAAATTTCAGGAATTCCAAGCTATTTGATTCTCGATTCAGGGTTTCGCTGGCGTGGCGGTGAGTTTGGCAATCAAGTTCCATTTCGCGTGGAGTTTGGCATTGCTGCCGCAAAAGAGTTGATGCTGCGCACATCGCTCAATGGCATCGTGACCTTAGGAGAATTTCAAAGTCCAGTAGGCATCATAGAAAACTTCCAGCGCAATCGCCCTATCCGCCTCGTCGGTGATGAATCTTACTTGCAACTTGCTATTGGATTTGAGCTCTTTTTCACTCCTACCTTCAGTGCATACTTCGACTACAACAATCGAGCTTTTGGACGCACAAGCATTTCATCAAATATCTTACAGTTTGGCTTTATCTTGCGCTAATTGCACTTCGATGAAGCATCAAGGGAAGAGAGGTGCTTTTGGGCATCTATGATAGGAATGTATATCAGCCCCTCTTGGCTATCACCAATGCCTTCTGTGAGTTTGTGGTAGTGCAAGTATGCCGTGTAGGCAGCAAGAATAGCATCAAGTTCATCATCACTGAGCAGCACTTTGGAAGCGCGAGGCACGTTTTTGACAAAACGCGAGAGTTTGGTCTGCAAAAACTCACGTGAATCCATACCATTCTTTTTGCTGTTGGACGCGATGCCTAAGCGGACTTTGGTGGCTTGAGGATAAATCTCAATAGTATCGTACTTCGGTTCAAGATGCTTACGCAAAGAAATAGCGCGAAAGGTCAGCTGCGCAAGCATAGATGTTGCAAAAGTGGGAATACCCAAGGTGGAAAGATCTCTATCGCATTTGCGGCTTGCATAAGTGCCATACCGACCGCTCGGAAGTGAGAGCGGCGCATCAATCCCAATGAGAATCGGACGATGATATTCAATGTAGTTGCTGATGGCAATATCGGGTTTGACGGTATTGACAAGCAGGAGCTCGCGCTTGTCGGAGATAGCGGCAATGCCGGTAGGTTCATCGATACGACCTGCAAGGTCGACGCCAAAGAAAACTTTTGACTTTATCGGCATATTTAACTACTTGCCTTTCTGAAATGTTCATCTGAGAAACGCTGTGCCATCAGGCAATGCGTTCTTCAAAAAAACTTGTGCAATATACGCACGCCTTGCGCACTTTGAAAAAAGAAGTCAAAGAGAGAAAACGAGGTGTAAGGTCTTGCATCGCCAGACACTTTTCTTTTGGCAAGCAAACTTCTATCTTCAAAATTTCTTTTAACAATTGACATTTAACAATTGGCAGATCAAAACATGCGTTGGATTTTTCTTTCAACTCTAACTTTAACACTTCTGACTATGCCCACAGTGGCGAAAGCAAAACCGCATAAGAAATCCTCTTATCGTGCTTCAGATTCAGAACTGCCGAAATATGCTGCAGCCTACAAGATTGAATCGCTAGAGCCAAATTTGCACATCTATCAAATCTCTATCACGGTTCAAAATCCAGAGCAGAAACCAGAACTTGATTTCATCTTGCCAGCATGGCGACCGGGACGCTATCAGATTCAAAACTATGCGGCAAACGTGCAGGAGTTCAGTGCAAAGGCAGCTAATAAGCCACTGTTTGCTATGAAAATCGATAAGCAAACATGGCGCGTGAAGACCGATAACCAAAGCGAAGTGAGTGTCTCTTACAAATACTACGCTGGCGCACAGCTCGATGCGGGTAATTCTTATGTCGGGCGTGATGAAATGTATTTCAATGGCTCCAATCTTTTCATGTACACTGCCGAAACACGCTTCAAGCCAGTCAGTCTCTACATAGATTATCCAAAAGGCTGGAGAGTAGCAACGCAACTGAATCGAACGAGCGACCCCAAACTCTTCTCTGCAGAAACTTACGACGACCTGATTGATGCCCCGACAATTGCAAGTCCCACACTCACACAATTTTCAACTCAGGTAAGTGGTGCAACGATTCACATCTGTTTTCACAATCCAAATGCACTGGGCGGCGTGCGCTTCAATGAGCAACAGCTTTCAGCAGATATCAGCAAAATTGTGCGCGAACAATTTGAGATGATGAACGACGTGCCGTTCAAAGAATACTGGTTTCTTTACCACATCATGCCCTATCCATTTGGGCATGGCGTAGAGCACAAAAATTCTACCTCTATCGTGCTCGGACCAATTGACGCTGTCAACACACCTGAATTTTACGACCGATTTTTATCCATTACTTCACATGAATTTTATCACGTCTGGAATATCAAGCGCATCAAGCCAAAGGAGTTTATGCCCTACGACTACACCAAAGAGTCTTATACACCGAT
Source organism: [Chlorobium] sp. 445 (assembly GCA_002763895.1). Lineage (NCBI taxonomy): Bacteria > Pseudomonadati > Chlorobiota > Chlorobiia > Chlorobiales > Chloroherpetonaceae > [Chlorobium] sp. 445. The sequence goes on along the minus strand of NSLH01000011.1, from coordinate 33,254 downwards.
GCTCTATGTCTCTGAGGGCTTCACAAGTTACTACGGCGATTTGACGCTGGTGCGCAGCAAACTCTGGTCGCCACGGCGCTACCTGAATGAAATTTCTGCGAACATCACCAATATGCAAAATCAGTATGGACGCAAGGTGCAGTCGCTGGCAATGTCGTCGTTCGATGCATGGCTTTCGGGCTACGGTACAGGACGTGCAAACAGCACCGTGAACTTTTATAGCAAAGGCGAACTGGTCGGGATGTTGCTCGATCTTGAAATTCGCAGGCGCACCGATAATCGTGCCTCACTTGACGACGTGATGCGATTGCTCAACACCGAATTTGCACAAGCAGCTAAAGGGTTTTCTGCCAGTGACTTTGAAAAGCTCGTCGAGCGCGTGGGCAAATCATCATTTGCTGAATTTTTTGAAAAGTATGTCTATGGCACCGAAGAACTGCCGTTTGAAGAGACACTGGCAATAGCAGGACTCGAAGTCAGAAAGTTCCCAACACAGCCTTACTTTGGCGCAACGCTCAAGACAGAAGACAAATTTCAGGTGATCGATATGGTGGTGCCAGAGTCGCCAGCGGCAGTAGCCGGATTTGACAAAGGCGATATGATTGTGGCAATCGATGGCGAATCACTCATGGGCAAAACGCTGCAATCGGTATTAGCAAAAGTCAAACCCGACGCTACGGTCAAAATCTCTTTTTTCCGAGATGGAAAATTGATGGAAAAAAGTGTCAAGCTTACTGCATCGTTGACTTACGATGTCTCAAAGAAAGCAAATGCAAATGCGCGCCAGAAAGAAATTGCAGAATCGTGGCTAAAAGTCAAGTGGGACGAATTTTGAGATGAAGCGGGCACAACTTAAATGTGCTTGGCTTTATTGGTGAGAGCATCTGTTACGATTTTGATATTTTTGCAAAAGCGCTAGGAGAAGCAATGCCCGAATTAACTCATTTATGCTGAAGACGCTGTACATCAAAAATTTTGCGCTCATTGAAGAACTGACAATTGAGTTTGGAAGTGGCTTAAACATTATCACAGGTGAGACAGGTGCCGGCAAATCTATCTTGATTGGTGCGCTCAGTTTGGTGCTAGGTGATCGGGCGCATTTTGACATTGTCAGACAGGGCGCAGAGAAAGCGATTATTGAAGCAGTCATTGATGCGTCCAACAACGAGCGCTTGCGAAACTTACTTCTTGAGCATAAACATGAGTTTCGAGACGAAATGATTGTGCGGCGGGAGATTTCTGCAAAAGGGCAATCGCGCTGCTTCATCAACGATTCTCCAGCGACACTTGCGCTGCTTAAAGCTGTAAGTGAGCTTTCAATTGATTTGCATGGTCAGCATGAGCATCAATCACTCCTGCGCGTAGAGTCGCATCAGCGCCTGCTGGATGAGTATGGCAGTTTAGGCGGATTGCTCGAAGAGTATCAAGCTCAACTTGAAGCCCTGCGTCAGAGCAAGAAAAATCTAGATGCCCTGCGGCAGCAGGAAAAAAACTTGCTTGAAAAAAAAGCCTTGCTCGAGTTTCAAATTCGTGAGATAGATGCCGTTGCGCCAGAAGAAAATGAAGAGGAAGAACTGCTGACCGAGCAAAATGTCTTGGAAAACGCCGAGAAACTGTTCTCCGTAACAAACTACCTGCACGAGATTCTCTACAGTGCAGATGACTCCGTGCACAACCGCTTAGTACAAGCGAGAAATTTGCTGCAAGATCTTTCGCGTATAGATAAGAGTTTTGCCGATGCTGCAACTGATGCGCGTTCAGCACAAGCCTTAGTGGATGAAATCAACAAGTTTGTGCAAAGCTACAACTCACGCTTGGAGTTCAACGCAGAGCGGCTCGAGGAAGTGCACGAGCGTCTGGCAGCACTGGTCATGCTCAAAAAGAAATATGGTGGCGGCACATCGCTGCGAGAGGTTTTAAACTATCGGCGTAGCATTGGCGAGGAACTAAGCGTGGCAACAAATTTTGCAGATGAAATTGCAAAGCGCCAAAAAGATGTAGAGCAAAAGCATCAATTGCTACTTGAAGTGGCACTCAGGCTCTCGCAAAAGCGTCAGGAAGTCTCTAAGCGTCTAAGTCGCGCGATTGTCGAAGAGCTGCAAAAGTTAGGCATTGCGCACGCAAAATTTGAAGTCTCGCTGCAGCGCGAACAAAATGCAGAGGGAGAAGTGTGCATGGATGGCTATCGCTATACTGCATTCTCAAGCGGTATAGACCGCGTGGAATTCAAACTCTCAACCAATTTAGGTGAAGAGCCAAAGCCACTTGTCAAAATTGCCTCTGGCGGCGAGGTCTCACGCGTGATGCTTGCCCTGAAGAGTGTACTGGCAAAGTCGGACCGCTTGCCCATTTTGGTCTTTGATGAAATTGACACCGGCATCAGCGGCAAAATTGCGCAAACAGTAGGGCTAAGCATGAAAGAACTCTCGTGCTATCATCAAATCATTGCCATTACACATTTGCCACAAATTGCAGCCTTAGCCGACGTGCATTTCCGAGTACACAAAGAATCAGAAAACGGTCGCACAGTCTCACGCGTAGAACGCCTGAATAGCGAAGAACATCAATACGAAGTGGCGCGCCTGCTCTCTGGCTCACATGTAACCGAAGCGGCACTCAAATCAGCACAAGAACTTATTGCTGCCGCAAAACCGCTCTCAGAATCACGAGATGCAGGGAGACATTCAAAATCAAAAACACTCACGGCTGAAGAAAGCAACACCTAATCAACTATCAAGATGAAACCCATAATCCTTTTACTTGCTATGACCTTTGTTACAGCATCACTTGCCGACGCACAATCCATTCAATATCCTGTGACAAAAAAAGTCGACCAAGTCGATGACTACTTCGGCGTGAAAGTCCCTGATCCGTATCGCTGGCTCGAGGATGATTACTCGGCTGAAACCAAAGCATGGGTGGAAGCCCAAAACAGGGTAACTTTTGCTTATCTGGAAAATATCCCGTTTCGCAAACAACTCTACGAGCGGCTCGAAGAACTCTACAACTATCCGAAATACTCTGCGCCCTCGCGAAAAGGCAAGTATTACTTTTTCTCCAAAAATGATGGCTTGCAAAATCAAGCCGTGATTTATATCCAAAAAGGCTTAAAGGGAAAGCCGGAAGTGTTTTTTGATCCTAATCAACTCTCGGCAGATGGCACCGTGCGCTTGGGCATCAATGCCGTCTCCAAAGATGCAAAGTACTGGGCGTATGGACTCTCATCAGGTGGGTCGGATTGGCAAGAAATTTATGTGATGGAGGTTGCTACAAAAAAACAACTCTCCGATAGATTGCGCTGGGTAAAGGTTTCAGGCATTGCTTGGCAAGGCAATGGATTTTATTACAGTCGCTATCCCGCACCGACTGACACCAACCGCAAACTTTCAGCAAAGAACGAAAATCATCAAGTCTTTTATCACAAAATCGGCGATACACAAGAAAACGATCAGCTGGTCTATGAAGATAAAGCAAACCCATTGCGCTTCCATTTTGTAGGCACAACAGAAGATGAGCGCTTCTCAATTCTCTCGATTTCCGACAGAGGCAAGGGCAAAGATGGCAATGCGCTGTATGTGCGCGATCACAAAAAAGGTGACCAAACCTTTCGCCCTATCGTTACAGACTTCGATGACGACTTTGCTGTGATTGATAACCTTGAGGATAAGTTGCTGATTGTAACAAACAGAAATGCCCCAAACCGAAAAGTTGTCTTAGTTGATCCAGATGCCCCAGAGGAGAAAAATTGGAAGACGATTTTGCCTGAAAAGCCAGAGCCTCTGGCAAGCATTACGTCGGCGGGCGGAAAGCTCTTTGCAACCTACATGAAAGACGTGGCGCATCGTGTCTATGTCTATGACCTTACTGGCAAATTTGAAAATGAAATTGAACTGCCAACGCTGGGCACAGTAGCTGGCTTCGAAGGCGAAAAAGGCGACAAAGAAGTCTTCTACACCTTTACATCTTTCACCTTTCCACCCACGATTTATCGCTACAACATTGCTACGCGCAAATCTGAAGTCTTCCGAAAGCCTGAAGTCAAGTTCAATTCAGACGATTACGAAACAAAGCAAGTGTTTTATCAGAGCAAAGATGGTACGCGTGTGCCAATGTTCATCGTGCACAAAAAAGGTCTGAAGCAAGATAGCTCCAATCCTGCATTGCTCTATGGCTATGGTGGGTTCAATATCAGTCTCAATCCGAATTTTAATCCGCTACGTGTGGCATGGCTTGAACAAGGGGGTGTCTATGCCGTAGCGAATGTGCGTGGCGGCGGCGAATACGGTGAAAAGTGGCACGAACAAGGCATGAAGCTCAAAAAACAAAATGTCTTTGATGATTTTATCGCAGCCGCTGAATATCTCATCAAAGAAAATTATACATCGGCAGAGCGCTTAGCAATTCAAGGTGGCTCAAATGGCGGGCTATTGGTGGGCGCAGTCATCAATCAGCGTCCAGAATTGTTCAAAGTGGCTATTCCTGAAGTAGGGGTGATGGATATGCTGCGCTTCCACAAATTCACGATTGGCTGGAACTGGATTGCTGACTATGGCTCAAGCGAAAATCCCGAAGAGTTCAAAGCCCTCTATGCCTATTCGCCGTTGCACAACATCAAAGAAGGCGTAGAGTATCCTGCCACACTCATCACGACCGCAGATCATGACGACCGTGTTGTGCCGGCGCATAGTTTTAAGTATGCCGCGACGCTTCAAGAAAAATACAAGGGTAAAAATCCTGTGCTGATTCGCATTGAGACAAAATCAGGACATGGCGCTGTAAGCACCAAAAAAAGCGCTTGAAGCGGCTGCCGATATTTATGCGTTCATTTTCTACAACATGGGTCTGACACCGAAGTTTGGCGCAGACTCACAGTGAGACTGGAATGATGGAAAACAAAACAAACTGGTGCAGAGAAGTGGCGGAGAGGGCGGGATTCGAACCCGCGAGGGCTTTTACACCCTACCCGCTTTCCAGGCGAGCGCACTAGACCAACTATGCGACCTCTCCAAGCTCTGGGAAGAGAAATTCTACTTTCAGCTAAAAAAAGATATTGAATTACAAAGATAATAGTTTTCAACATAAAGTGGATACGCCCCAATGAAAATCGTTCTCGTCGGCAATGGCAATATGGGCAAAGCTATTGCCGCACTGCTTGCCGAAACACAACAGCATCAGATAATTGCAACATTCAGCTCAAAAGAACCGCCCCATGTAGAAGCGCTTGCCGAGGCAGATGCTTGTATAGATTTTACAACCGCTGCAGCGTTTCTGGAAAATCTCCCAATACTGTTGCAAGCCAAAAAGCCGATTGTGGTTGGCACAACGGGCTGGTATGATCAGCTGGGTGAAGTGCAGCAAAAGGTGCAAGCCGCCAACGGTGCGTTGCTTTATGCCCCAAACTTCTCGCTGGGTGTGAATCTGTTCTTGCAATTAGTCAAAGTAGCAGCATCACTGATTGCGCCCTTCCCAGAGTTTGACCTCGCCTTATCTGAAATTCATCACATCCGAAAAAAAGATGCCCCAAGCGGCACGGCACTCAAAGCAGTTGATCATGTGCTTTCTGCCTTACCAAGAAAAACCACGCTACGCACATCGCTTGCCGATAACGCTCCAGTTCAAAAAGGGCAGTTGCTGGTTGCTTCGCTGCGTCTGGGAAGTGTGTTCGGCACGCATACCCTTCACATTGATTCACCTGCTGATGAACTGGTTCTCACACACACTGCAAAAAGTCGTAGAGGCTTCGCTGAAGGCGCACTGCAAGCCGCCGAATGGCTACAAGGCAGACAAGGCTTCTTTTCCTTCGAGGATTTCCTTGCTGAAAAATTGAAACTCGAACGCCTGTAAGACACTTCTAACTGAACGAATTGTCACAGATCGGCATAATTAGTCTATAGACCAGCAGTCTATAGACCAGTTGTTCGAGTAACGGCACGGTCTTATACATGGATATACATTTACACAGCTAAACTTCCAGTGCTAATCATGACTCAAGTCTTCAAGGTAAAGCCACTCGAGGAACGTACATTTTTTCAAAAGTTGTTCGGAAAACACCCGCCTGAGAATGCGCTCATTGAACTTAATAATCTGCTTGCCTCAAAACCAATTTTAGAGATTAGCTTTGAAGAGCTAAGCCAAAGTCTCGCTAAATACAAAAAGCTCAACCGCGTTGAGGAGTTCAGGAGTGAAATTATGCAGCTCTACAAACGCTATCTTGAGCATTGCTTGCAGGATAAAGCTTTTTCTGAAAAAGACATTGAGGAACTGCAGCACTTAAAAAAACTGCTGAACCTTTCTGACAGAGAGATCGAGATTCTGCATGAAAATGTCGTAAGCGAAATCTATCGAGAAAGTCTCAAACAAGCACTTACCGATAATCGATTAGACGAGCAAGAACATGCCTTCTTAGAAAAACTCCAACAAGACCTCCTGCTACCAAAAAGAATTGCAGAGAGAATCTATGCAGAGCTTAGCCATGATATCCTTGCAAATTTTATAAGCCGAGTAATTCAGGATGGCCGACTCTCGCCTGACGAAGATGCAGAATTTGAAATGCTATGCAAAAATTTAGGCGTTGCCCCAAAGTTCGATGCCCATACAAAAGCGCAATTAGACCGGCTGCGCCTCTATTGGTATATTGAAAATGCAGATTTATCTCAACTGCCTAATCTGTTTGTTAATATTAAACTTCAAAAAAATGAGAGGTGCTACCTCAAGAGCCATGCGGAATGGTATGAACTGAGAACCGTCACGAAAAGAATCAACTATGCTGGTCTTAGCGGGCGCATGAGAATTGCAAAAGGCATTTATTACAGGGTCGGCACCATTGCACCGCAGCGCATCACGAGCGAAGAACTCACCTACATCGATAGCGGAAATCTTTACCTGACCGATAAGCGTGTGATTTTCATGGGGTCAAAACGAAATTTTACCATACGCATGGCACAAATTTTAGCCTTCACGCCGTACAGCGATGGCATTGAGATTGAAAAAGACGCGGGACGAAATCCAATCTTGAAGATTAACAACGATAACGACATATGTTGTCTGATGTTTTCGCGCCTATTAAGAGAAGCCTAAACAATGAAAATCAGAGCGGGAATTTTAACACCATTCTAGAGCAAGTTCATTCAAGCAATAGTCCTAATTGCAGGCAGATAACAAGATAGAGAAAACTTGCGCGATACTGCATTTTTGCTTATAATTACTTTATGATAACCTACAAGCCAACATACTGCGCCACTCGATATTGGCGACGCCCCACTTGGCAAGGCTGCGCTTGGCGTAGCTAATCTGCTTGACTTTTTAGTCATCACGCTGTCTCTGATTCTTTTTCCAATACCAACATAAACCATTCAAAGAAAGGAGCATTCCCATGCTTGTTGTTATGAGTTGCAATGCTACGCAAGAACAAATCAATGCGGTCTGCGAGCGCATTCGTGCCTTAGGCTTCACGCCGCATCCAATTCCAAGCGATGTGCGAACCGCTATCGGCATTACAGGCAATAAGGGACCTATCGAGCGCGAGATTTTTATGAGTTTGAGCGGCGTGGTGGATGCCGTGCGTATCACGAAGCCGTTTAAGCTTGTCAGCCGTGAAGTCAAACTGCAAGATACTGTGGTGCAAGTCGGTGGCATCAGAATCGGTGCTGAAGAGTTGCAGATTATGGCAGGACCGTGTTCTGTCGAGAGTGAAGAACAAATCAACGAAGTTGCGGTGCTGCTGAGGCAAACGGGTGTGAAAATCATGCGCGGCGGCGCATTCAAGCCGAGAACTTCACCGTATGCGTTTCAAGGCTTGAAAGCACAAGGCTTGAAACTGCTCAAAGATGCGGCAGAAAAGTATGGGTTGCTGGTGGTAACTGAAGTGAAAGACACAGAGAACTTACCGTTGGTGGCAGAGCATACCGATATCTTACAAATTGGGGCACGCAATATGCAGAATTTCTCCCTGCTGGAAGCGGTCGCTAAGTATCCGCATCCTATTTTGCTCAAGCGTGGACTGGCTGCGACAATCGAAGAATTTCTAATGGCAGCCGAATACATTTACTCCAACGGTAATCCGAACATTATTCTCTGCGAGCGCGGTATTCGCACCTTTGAGACCTACACGCGCAATACGCTTGATCTTTCTGCCATTCCAGTCATCAAAGCGCTGTCGCATTTGCCTGTTATTGCTGATCCATCGCATGGCACAGGCTTCTGGGAATATGTACCAGCTATGGCAAAAGCAGCCGTGGCAGCCGGTGCAGATGGCGTGATGATTGAAGTGCACCCAAAACCAGAATGCGCGCTCTCCGATGGACCGCAGTCGCTGAAGCCGAAAAAATTTGAGCAACTCCTGAAAGAACTTGTGCCTGTTGCAACTGCCGTGAAAAGAAAACTGCCTATTTTTGCAGAAGAAGAAGTCAGTTAAAAATTCAATCATCTGCTAGAAGGGTCTGATGATCCAAATTGAAAACTTGAGAAAAACTTTTCGTGATAAGCATGTATTGCAAGGCGTAACGCTTGACATTCAGACGGGCGAGACCATGGTAATTATTGGCAGAAGCGGGTGTGGCAAATCCGTTTTGCTCAAGCATATCGTGGGGTTGCTCATGCCCGACGAAGGTACCGTGCGCGTGGATGGAAAAGTCATTTCGCAGCTGAGCAAAGCTGAACTCTACAAATTGCGACTGCGCTTTGGGTTTCTTTTTCAAGGCGCCGCACTCTTTGATTCTATGACCGTCGGTGAAAATGTCGGTATCGCACTCAGAGAAAACACGACACTCTCAGAAAAAGAGATTCGCAGAATTGTAGCCGAAAAATTAGAAATGGTCGGGCTACCAAACATTGAACATCTAAAGCCCTCAGAACTCTCAGGCGGTATGCGCAAGCGAGTAGGATTAGCACGCGCACTGGCAACTAACCCTGAATACATTTTCTACGATGAGCCAACAACAGGCCTTGATCCGATTATGTCCGACTCGATTGACACTCTGATTCAAAACTTAGCAAAAACGCTGCGCGTAACATCAGTTGTTGTAACGCACGACATGCAAAGTGTCTACAAAGTAGCCGATCGCGTGGCGATGATGCATGAGGGAAAAATATACTTTTTGGCACACCAGAGAAACTTGCTGAAACCAAAGATCCCATCATTCGCAACTTTGTCGATCGTAACTCCTACCATGATGTAGAGATTGAACAAGAAATAGAGCAACTCGGTAAGAAACAAGCGTAGTAGAAGAAGGTCTGAGCGCATGCATCTTGTGAGAGCAGCACAAAAAGCATGGAGTTCAAGCAAGTATGAAAAACTATCAAGAAAAACAGGTCAAGAAGAAAGGGTAAGCAAAACGCGCATCACTTCAAAAAACGATCGTTAACAGGAGGTGGAATTGTACCGAGTAAAATTCATGCGGTTTAGTCTTTTTCTTTTTTACCTTTTGCTCCCACTTTCTGCAGAGGCAGCGTTTAAGATGACTTCAGATACTTTGGATAAGAAAAGACCTCTTGATAAAAAAACAATTAAAGATACACTGTATATCTATGAGGTCGAGGACAAAATTGAGGGACCAGATAAAGTGCTTCATGCCGAGCCGTTGTTTATTGATTTGATTCGTGATTTAGGGGCGCGCAAAGGTGAGGCGGAGTGGAACTTCGGCTTTGGGCTAACCGACCAATTGGACTATGATCGTTACAACATGCTCATTGAATATGAGTTTGCGCCGATTCATCGTTTAGGCGTGGAGTTTGAAGTGCCTATTACAGTATACTCGGCACGCAGTGAGAGCTTTGTGCCATCAAACCGAATAGAGTCGCTCAAAGCGGCAGTGCAGTGGAGTTTCTTTGTCTCTGAAGACATTGCAACCTCCATGGCACTCGGTTACGTCAATGAGCTTGAACTAAGCGATTTGAATGTGCTACGCCAAGCCCCGTTTTTCAAGGGCAATCTCTATAATCCCTTTTTCATTGTAGCAAAGCGATGGGGATACAATTTTCACACGATGATTTATACAGGCCTAAGAATTGAGCATACCTTTTTCAAGACAGCCTCACTCTTTTTCGAATACGAATGGCACACCAACATTCACTATATGATTCGTGGCACGCGCAATTTCATCGGAGTAGAAATCAACAAGTACTTTTCAGACAGGGAAGCCAGCATCACACTGCGTCCGCAAATGCGCTTGGGCATTGCAGACAATGTGCTCATCGGTATCGTGGTTAGTGTGCCACTGCGGCGTGATGCTGACCGCTTCGGCATCTTTTTCCGACTTATCTATGAACCCCCACATTAGACCATTTACGCAATGCCGCTGCGATAGAGTGGTGATACCAAAGCTAAACAGAGAGGCGAATGCTGCAGGCGCTGCTACGGACTAGATTCCACAATGGATTTAAGTGTGGCAATGGTCTCATTGGGAAAGGGTATTTTTTTCTCGTAGCCAATGCGCACAAGGTCGGAAAGTGAGATTGCCATTTGAGCAGGGTTCTCCATTTTTGGATAACAAGCATCGCATGTTGAAGTTTGCCAAGGCTGGCAAGGTCAGTTGCAAAAGCGCGTAGGAGTTCAGCACGTTGGGTAGGCGCTGACACATCAGCAATAGCTGTGAGCGCAGCGCTAAAGGCTGAATCAGCAAGGTCAAACTGAAATTTGAAACTCTCTGCGGTTATGTGCATAAGTGCTCGGGCTTTAAACTCTGCATTGGTAAATTTATCGCGCAGCGCAAGAGCTTCGGCAAAAAGTGGCTTGGCTTTGTCAGGCCTATTGGCAAGAGCAAATCTTCTACCGACACGATACGCCGACGTGGCACGATGTTGTGGGATGCTCACCTGACTCAGAGCAAGTTCAGCCTTGTCGAAGAGGCGCACTTCTGCAAAGTTGGCAGCAAGTTCGCCGAGCAGTATAGAGCGGTCGAAAGCCACAGGAATGGCATTGATGGCTGCCAGCGCTTCATCTGCTGCGGCATCTGCTTGAGATTGAGCTTCTGCCAAGAGTGTTGCAATCAAACCTAAAACGGTAGCACGGTCGGAAGTATTGCGAATCGATTGACTAATCTGACGCATCTGTTGGGCAAGTTGTACTGCTTGCGCAGGTTGATTGCGCTGAGCAAAGCCGAAGCCAAGTTTTTGCATTGCAGAAAGCCGATCCATGACATTCGTGATAGCTGCAACGATAGGACGGGCGCGCTCTAACTCACCAGCATCAATCAGCAAAAGCGATAAGGCAAAGCGCGCTGACGAAACGCTCTCTCTGTCATTTTTTATCTTGGAAAGAGAAGACTGCGCAGTTTTCAAAAGTTTATCACCATACTGAGCTTGACCAGCTTGGAAAAACTCTACAGCGAGCTTGCCAAAAAGCTCTACAGTTTCAACACTGGGCAACAACTGAATCCCTAAAGCCTGATTGAGAGCTTCTTGACCAGACTTTGTAGCGCCACTTTTGAGGTAAAGAAGTGACAGGCGTGAGAGTATTGCAACGGCTGAGGGAACTTGAGAAAGTTCTTCGGCGGCAGTCCAAGTCTCGTCAGCTAATTTCTCGAAACGTGCTTTATCTTTTGCAAGAAAAGATTGTGTAAGCGCAAAGAGCCCAAGTGTTTTCTCTCTGGGAGAAGGTATCTGAGAAGCAATGGCGTAAGCGCTATCTTCAAGTCCAAGCGTAATTCCTAAATTCACAAGTTGTAGAAGATAAAGTGAGCGTGTCTCGGGTTGCACTAAGCGATTGACTTCACCTAGCGCCTCATGCCAGAGTGTTTGTGCGCGATTACGGTCATTCATGTTGAAGTAAGACAGCGCAAGCTGGTAAAGCGCACTGGCGCGTGCTTCAGCCCCGACGGCTTTTTGTGAAAGTAAAACGCCGTAGGCTAGGATAGAGTCAGGTGCTGCGCCAGCAAGTGAATCGGCATGACGCGCAGCAAGGCTGGGTGATGCAGGGATAAAAAAGTGAAGTGTAAGTAGTGCAGCAAGGAAAGTAAGCGGACGCTTGGATGCCATACAAAGTATTGTGGTACAGTTAAAGTAAAAAACATGTGACTTGCATCTACAAAAAATGCATAAGCCAGCGGTTTCGTTCCTTACAAAAAACTGAAAGGTGAGCTGTGCTCAGCTTTGCACAACACGAGATTGTCTGCGATGCACTATCTTGTATTCTTAATCAACTTTAATACGGCAAAAGACTATGCGAAAAGTGCTAACGGCGCAAGAGATGCGCGAAGTAGATTATGATGCTGTCGTCAAGCTGCGCATCACCGAAAAACAGCTAATGGAACTTGCAGGAAAGGAGTCGTGCAACATTCTTTTGCAAAAGTATGGCAATCTTGCAGGAAAATCGTTTCTAGTGCTCTGTGGTAAAGGCAACAACGGCGGCGATGGGATTGTGCTCTCGCGTCATCTGGTCAATGCAGGGGCAAAGGTTGATTTGGTCTATCTCTGTCCAACCTCTCTGCTCAAACAAGATGGTGCAGCGACACTGAAAATTCTCTCGCAATACATGAGCTACACTGATAGATTGCGTGCCGTTGAGGCAGATGAGATGATTCCAGCATTTGTGATTGAAACCAAATATGATTTTGTCATTGACGCCATTTTAGGTACAGGCTATAAGCGTACCGATCACCCGCGCGGTATAAAACGGCGCGAAGAAAACAATCCTTTTCTACCGAAAATCTCCGAAGAGGCACTTGCTGAGCCGACGCCACTGCCTGTGGAATTGCAACAAGAATTGCGACCTGCACTTAGTCCTCTAATCAAAGACGCAATTTTACTCATCAATGAAAAAGGTGCAAGTGAAGGCGCAACAGTTATTGCCATCGATATCCCAACAGGGGTCGATGGGACGAGCGGCGAAGTGGATGAAGTTGCAGTTGAAGCTGATTTAACCATTGCACTGGGCTTTTTGAAAACAGGATTTTTCTTTGGCAAAGGGCGAGAGTGTGCTGGGGAAGTGGTAGTGGCAGATATCTCCATTCCTGAATTTCTGACCAAAGATGAGCACTGCAATTTGATTGATGAAGAATTTGTCGGTGCGCATTTGCCTTTACGCCTGCCTAACAGCGCAAAGCACGAAAACGGCAAGGTTTTGGCAATCGTCGGCTCACAGACAGAGCAAAGTTCCATGATGGGTGCAGCCTTGATGGCAATTCGTGCCGCAGTAAAAATGGGTGCCGGCTATGTCTGCGCATCGGTGCCGCCTTCAGCATTCAACACTGTGCATCTTGCTATTCCTGAAGCCGTGCTCATTGGACAAGATGAAAAACAAATCTATGAACGGGCACGCTGGGCAGATGCCATTCTCATCGGATGCGGACTAGGCAGAACGCCTGAGCGACAAGCCTTTATTGCACGATTGCTCACGGCGCCTGACTTCCAAGACAAAAAGCTCGTCATTGATGCCGATGCCCTTTACACAATCGCAGAACTTGGCTTATTGGAGCAATTGAAACTCTCTCAGGCACTGCTTACGCCACATCTCGGTGAATTTGAACGCCTCACAGGTATTGATGCCGAAGAGGTTGATGCAGATCGGCTCTACTTCGTGCGCGAGTTTGTGAAGCGTTACGCAATCGGACTATTGCTCAAAGGCGCGCCCACACTGATTGCCGCTAATGGCAAACTGTATTTGAATGACACAGGCACAGCAGCACTTGCAACAGCAGGCACCGGCGATGTGCTCGCTGGTATGATTGTCTCATTGGCAGCGCAAGGACTTTCAATCGATGTAGCTGCAGCAATTGCCGCATACTTGCATGGTCAAGCAGGTAGAACAGCGGAAGAGGAAGTCGGAATGGTTTCAGCAACCGATGTTTTGCGTGCGCTTTAATCTCGTCAAGTCAAAACTGATTAAACAGATTCTTAGAGCCGATGCCAAAAAAGAAAGACAGCCGTTCAAGCGCAAAGACAACAAGCAAGCCAAGGGCAGCAAAACGTGTCAGGCGCAACTCAAGCAAAACCCAAACACACAACACGACAAGTGTAAAGCAACATCTACAAAGCATTCAACCAGATGCGCTGGGCAAGAAGTTTGAGCGCCTTTACGAAATTGTTGAATTGCTTCGAGCGCAATGTCCATGGGATAGGGCACAAACGCCAGATTCACTGGTGCACCTGACGCTTGAAGAGGTCTATGAAATGATTCATGCTGTGGATACAAAAGATGAGCATGAGCTTAAAAAAGAACTGGGCGACTTGCTGCTGCATATTTGCTTTCAAGCAGTTTTAGCAAAAGAGCGAGAGGCATTTGACATGGCAGGCGTTTTGGATGCGATTGCTGAAAAACTCATTTTCCGACATCCGCATGTCTTTGGTTCAGAGCATGCAGAAACCGCAAATGAAGTAACTCGCAACTGGGAAAAACTCAAGATGAAAGAAGGGCGAAAATCTGTACTCGAGGGCGTCCCGAAGTCAATGCCAGAGCTCTTGCGTGCGTATCGTGTGCAAGAGAAAGCTGCAGGCGTAGGTTTCGATTGGCAGCATAGCAACGAGGTACTCAAGAAAATTCAAGAAGAAATTTTGGAGTTGCATGCGGCTACTAGTGCCGAAGAAAGAGAAGAAGAACTTGGCGATATTTTGTTCTCACTTGTCAATTACTGCCGATTTATTAAGGTCAATCCAGAAGATGCACTGCGCAAAACCACACAAAAGTTTATTGAGCGCTTTCGCTTCGTGGAAGAGCAAGTCTTACAAAGCGGAAAAACGTGGAGCGAATTTTCTCTGGCAGAACTCGATGCGTTCTGGAATGCAGCGAAAGCAAAGGAATCCAAAAGCAAGCACGTGATCACTCCAGTACAATAGAACGATTCAAATCAACTCACATAAGCGATGCAAAAACATGTCTTGCAAACTACGCTGTTGCTGCTGATGATATTGGCTGCCTGCCAGAGTTCACTTGAACTGACAGATGCTGAGAAGGCAAAATTTGACCCACGTCTTTTGCCGCTTATTTCAGGTCAAGCTGATATTGTGGAGTCGGATTATGATGTATCGACAAATAAAGAAGGAAAAAAATTTACGGCATCATCGTGCGTGGCTCTTCAGCCGACGACATTCGCAAACTTGGTATTGCAGTCAATAGTGCGCTTGGCGAAATTATCACGGCGCGCTGCACAATTGAAGAGATGAAGAAAATTGCCAAACTACCAAGTGTGAAAGCCATAGAAGCTCCGCAGAAAGCAGAACTATATCAACAAAATCAATAATGCAAAACGACAAAACAAGATGAAACGCTTGCAAGCGATCTCTTTTTTGCTGCTTTGTGTTTTTTTGCCTTACCACTCTTTGCACAAAAGCGCGCTGTAACACTCTCAGAATTAGAGCGTGCGAAATTGCACCCGGCCTTCCAGGACCTGCTGCGTCAAGCGCGTGCAACTGGTGCTCGAGACGATAAATTCCCTGAAGTAGCAGCTACGCTTGCACGCGATGTTACTTTGCACGATGGACGTGTGCATGCTGTAATCTGGACAAAAAATGCAGCGGCACTGCGCGCCCGCGGCATCCACATCAATTCTGACTTCGGCAAATTCGTTACTGCAATGCTCACACCTTGCGATTTGGAACAGCTCGTGCAAGCGCCAGAGACAGACTACATTGACAGGGTGCCAACAAGCGAAATCACCGATGATGTAAGTCTGCCCGAAACTGGTGCAAATCTGTTGCATGCGGGATTCTTAGCAGGACAGCGTTACACAGGGCGCGGCGCCATTGTGATGATTATTGACTCGGGCATTGACTGGCAACATTTGGATTTTCGTGACCCGAGCGATACTACGCGCACACGCATCTTAGCAATTTGGGACCAGACGCTCACGGCACAAGCCGGTGAAGCGCCGCCACAAGGCTTTAACTATGGCGTAGAGTACACGCAAGCACAAATCAATGCTGCGCTGGCTGGTGGAACACCATTGCGCACACGAGATGAAAATGGACACGGCACACATGTGGCAGGTATAGCGGTGGGCAATGGTCTAGCTTTTGCAGCCACAACAGGCAACCTTGCCAATCGACGTTTTACAGGGATTGCTCCAGAAGCAGATATTATCATCGTGCGTGCAGGTGTGGGTCGGGAAATTCGTGGCACATGGATTGATGGCTTGCAGTATGCACAAAACCGCGCAAATGCAGCCGGCAAACCAATTGTCGTAAACATGAGCTTTGGCTCAACTCTTGGACCGCATGATGGCACAGATGCAGGATCGGCCGCAATTGATGCATTTAGTAACACGCCGGGACGAGTCTGCGTGCCAGCCGCAGGTAATAGCGGCGCAGATTCACTGCACATTGCAGGGACAATTGCCACAGGTGGCTCTGCAACAATCGAGTTTCAAGTGCAACGCACCACAGCTTCTTTCACCGCAGGTACCTCAAATGATGGCTTTCAGTTTGAAGTGTGGTTCAATAACAATGCTACCGTTACAGCTACGCTTATCGCGCCAGATGGAAGTGCGATGTTTACAGCATCAGATGGACAAAGCAGCACGGTAGCAGATAATACGAAAGGCACCATATCGTTTTCTAATACCATCGCTGCGGGCAATAATCATCGACGTGTCTTTTTCGGTGTGGTCGATGGCGATACTACAAGACCACCAGCATCGGGCACATGGCGACTGACGCTATCCAATCCCAGTTTGCCTGTTGTCTTTGATGGGTATCGCAATACGCTGAGCAGTGCTTATACAGTGCGCGTTATTGGAGCAGATAATCAGCAAACAATTGGAGGAGGGCTAAACAGCGCACGCCGAGCCATTAGCGCAGGCAGTTATGTAACACGCTGGTTCTGGCAGGCATCAAATGGTTCTACATTCGGCTTGATCGCAGCAGATCGTACAGGAGACATCTCTACATTTAGCAGTCTTGGACCTACACGTGATGGGCGAGTCAAGCCTGAGATTGCTGCACCGGGGCAAATGATTATTTCTGCACTTTCGAGAACAATAACCACTCCACCTGCAGCTTCAAGCATTGCGGTTGGTGGGCAGCATCAAGTACTCAACGGAACCAGTATGGCAGCGCCGCAGGTAGCAGGCGTTGCGGCTTTAATGTTAGCGATCAATCCGACACTAACTTGGGAGCAAATACGCACCACGATTCAACAAACTGCAAATGCAGATGCTTTCACCGGCGCTGTGCCGAACAACACATGGGGCGCAGGCAAATTAGATGCGCTTGAAGCCGTTGCTCGCACAGTGCAAAGCAATGCTACAACGCGGCAAACAGTGCTAACCTACGATCAAAACGTGGTCGGAGTAGCCTTTGGCTTGCGCAACACACGCCGTTTTGCCGTGCGCTTTACGCCTACTGTATCAGGGCGCGTAACGGGTGCATTTATTCGACTGACGCCAGCAGGAGGCAGCGCACCTGTAACAGGCGTAGGACCGCTGAACCTCGAAGTATTCAGTGATAATGCAGGCTTGCCTGGCACACGCATTGGAAACTTGGTAACACAAAGTTTTTCACAACTCAGCGGCGGTAATGCTTACTTAGATTTGCTGGGCACACGTGCGGATGTCAATGCAGGTACGGATTATCATCTTGTGCTTTCGCTGGCAAATCCAACTTCTACAGATACCCTGATCCTTGCAGGCGACAACGGATCATCGCCGACAAATCGCTCTTCAATCTTTCAAAATGGACAGTGGGCAAATTTTGACGGACCAAATTCACCTTTCACAGGCATACCACGCACCTCAAACTTGATGATTCGTCCAGTGATTACAACCGTGTCGGGCATCTCATCCGTGGTGGAAGAGACACGCAGCGGACTGCCGCAGCAGTTTGAGCTTGCACAAAATTATCCTAATCCTTTCAACCCAACGACAACAATCCGCTTTACAATCCCGCAAAGCGAAGATGTCCGCTTAGAAGTCTTTGACGTGCTTGGACGAAAAGTCGCCACGCTGGTAAGCGAACGCTTGGCAGCAGGAAGTTACATGGCGCAGTTTAACGCCTCAGCACTTTCAAGCGGCGTGTATTTCTACCGCTTGCGTGCAGGTTCATTCAGTGAGTCAAAGAAAATGATGCTGATTAAGTGAGACTCAACGATCGTAATCCATGGCTGCATGAAACTCGGTCAGGATTGTGCACTGTGCAGTGTGAGTTGCTTTGGCTTCAAGCCATCGTAAAAAAGCTATAAAGACTCAGCAAGGCGACGCAGCTCAGCAAGTTTGAGTAAGGCTTCTATGGGAGTAAGCCGATTGAGGTCAAGTGCAAGAAGTGCTTCACGCAGTTTGCCATCACTCATATCAAAAAGTGAGATTTGAAAGTGATCTTGCAAGGGGACTGATGCACGCTCTATTTGCTGGACTTTACTGCGCAAATCTTCTTCTTTCAAGACCCGTGCTGCTTCCTCGCGCTCAAGTCGGGCAAGAATCTCTTTTGCACGCGCAACTACGCTGGCAGGCAAGCCCGCCATTTTAGCAACCTCAATGCCAAAACTGCTCTGTGCCGCACCACGCTCAATTTTACGAAGAAAAATAACTTTGTCGGCCGTCTCTGCAACAGTGGCGTTAAAGTTTTTAACCTTGGCAAGATGTGCTTCTAATTCAGAAAGTTCATGGTAGTGTGTGGCAAAGAGTGTTTTTGCGCCAATAACATCATGAAGGTATTCTGTCATAGCCCAGGCAATCGACATGCCGTCGTAAGTGCTGGTGCCGCGTCCAACTTCATCGAGCAAAACAAGACTTCTGGATGTGGCGTTGTTGAGAATGTTTGCGGTCTCATGCATTTCAACAAGAAATGTACTTTCGCCTGCAGCAAGATTGTCGCTAGCGCCAACACGTGTGAAAATTTTGTCTACGAGCCCAACAACGGCGCGCTCTGCAGGCACAAAGCATCCAATCTGCGCAAGTAAGACGATGAGACCGACTTGCCGCAAGTATGAACTTTTGCCTGCCATATTTGGACCTGTAATGAGCATGATGCGTGTCTCATCATCAAAGATGCAATCGTTCGGCACATATTTTTCGCCCAGTGGCATTAAGCGTTCCAAAACAGGGTGTCTGCCGCCCACAATGGTCAGAGTGTCGTCAAGTGTAACGGTCGGTTTTGTGTAATTGTAAAGTGAGGCGACTTCTGCAAAAGAGAGCAGGCAATCGAGCGCAGCAATAGCGCGTGCACTTGATTGAATACGCTCCGATGCAAGGGCAATACTTTGGCATACATCAGCAAAGAGACGCGCTTCAAGCTCGAGGATTTTTTCTTCAGCAGAAAGAATCTGGGCTTCATATTCTTTGAGCGCAGGAATCGTGTAACGCTCAGCGTTTGCCATGGTTTGTTTGCGCTCGTAGTATGGTGGCACTTTGTTCTTGTTTGCGTTGCTGACCTCAATGTAGTAGCCGAAGACTTTGTTGTAGAGCACTTTGAGCGATGAGATACCAGTTTTCTCGCGTTCTTCACTTTGGATTTTGAGCAGTTGGTCTTTAGCATTGCTGGCTAAATTGCGCAGCGCGTCGAGTGCAGCATTGTAGCCTGGTTGAATGACCCCGCCATCTGAGAGTGAGACGGGCGCATCGGGCGAAATTGCAGAACGAATAAGCACGACAAGCTCGTCGCAAGGTTGAATCTCGGTGCGAAGCTTGGAGAGCAGAGAAGTATGTAGTGCAGTCAGTTGCGATTGAATTGTGGGCAGATAAGAGAGCGACTCGCCAAGCAAGAGCACATCTTTTGGTGTAGCACGTCCTGTAGCAATGCGTGTGAGTACGCGTTCAAGATCACAAAGCATTTTGAGTGTCTCGCGCAACGTCTCACGTACCGACTTGCATGAGACAAGTTCTTCGACAGCATCAAGGCGCAAAGAAATCATGTCTAAATTTCTGGACGGCTGAGAAATCCAGCGTTTGAGTAGCCGTGCGCCCATTGAAGTCAGTGTCTTATCAAGAACTGCAATAAGTGTGCCCTCGCGCGAGCCATCTTGCATGGAGTAGATGATTTCAAGATTACGTTTGGTTTGTGCATCGAGCACAATGCTTTCACCTAAATCGAAGCGCGAGAGTTTGTTGATATACTCTAACTTGCTGCGCTGTGTATCGGCAAGGTAGTTGAGAATGACTGCAGCAGCGACTTTAGCAGCATGCATGGTTTCAAGACCGAAACCTTTGAGCGACTGTGTTTTGAAATGGCTATGCAGAGTTTGTTCAGCATAGTCGAGATTAAAAAGCCATTCGTCAAGTTCGGTGAAAGCCATGTGCGCAGAGGTAAGCAAGGTGAGAAAGTCACGTTCAGCTTTTTGTTTTTGGAGTAGAGAATTTCTGAAGGCTGAATGGCTTGCAAGGCATCACCAAGGTGAGCACGTGCAACTTCGAAGGCTTGAAATTCAGCGGTCGTTACATCAATAAACGCAACACCGATAAGGTCTTTAGCAAAGTGTAGGGCACAGAGATAATTGTTACGCTTTTCGTCAAGCAGTTTGTCGCTAAAATTCACACCGGGCGTGATAACATCGGTAACCTCACGCTTGACAATGCCGCGCGCAAATTTAGGGTCTTCCATCTGCTCACAGACCGCAACGCGAAAGCCTTTGCGCACAAGACGGGCGACATAATTTTCAAGGGCATGATGTGGAAAGCCAGCCAGTGGCACTTCAGCCGCAGCCCCATTGGCGCGCTTGGTGAGCACAATGCCGACAGCCTCAGAGACAAGTTTCGCATCTTCGTTGAAGGTCTCGTAAAAGTCGCCAACACGAAAAAGCAAAATAACGCCAGGGTACTGCGACTTAATTTTCTCGTATTGCCGCATCAGCGGCGTATCATCTTGTTTCTTTGCCACAGAAGAACTTGCTCGTTTTGGAAGAAGCGTATAAAGATTAGACCTCAATTTTAAAGATTTTTTTGAACTTGTGCGAGTCGTGCGTGGAGCAGTGTAGCAAAGCAAAAAGTTGCAAGCAAAAAAAGCAAAGGAAAAAAGAGCAAAAAGTGCAAGAAGAAGCTACATGGTAGGCAAATTGAGCATTGTGCATGGAGTAATGCACTAGTTGAGCAAAGAGAGAAGGGCTTACATGCAAAACCAAGTAAATCGATGAATTCGATTTGCAGGTAAGACGGTGTAAGTTGCAAGCTTGATTCCCCTCTTTGCTTTTACTAGGAATGTGCCAACAGAATTTGCAGCACTAAATGACAACACAGGAGAGCATCAGACATTGACGATATCTGCTGACTCTGGTTTTTCGATGGCGTTAAGTTCTACGAAAAATGTTGAGCCTTTGCCTTGACCTTCCGATTCTGCCCAGACTCGACCGCCATGCAACTCTACCCACTGTTTGACAATTGAAAGCCCTAAGCCTGATGAGCTCTCGCCGCCAGTAGGACGTGCAGAGAGGCGTTGAAATTTGCCAAAGAGCTTTTGCTTATCTTCCTCGGTCAGCCCTAAGCCTTCATCGCGCACTTCAAAAATGACCTTTGTAGGAATCGCGCCATTTGTGGGTGTAATGCCATCAATCGTAAGTAGTTTCTTTTTAACACTCACCCAAATGTTTCGACCCGGTGGAGAGTACTTAATGGCATTTGAGACAAGGTTATCGAAAATGCTTTGCATTTTTTCGACATCGACTTCTGCATAAGCCTCGCGTTCGAGAGAAAGATTGATGTGTTGATTTTTGTTTTGAGCTTGCACTTCGTTGTGCTTGACGACAAATTCTGCAATCATAGCAATGTCGACAGGCTTTTTGTGCAGTTCTACTTTGCCACTCTCAATCGTTGCTTGTTCGAGCAGAGATTTGACAAGGTTAAACATTTGCTCGGTTGACTGGTAAATTGAGCGGGCATGACTTTTGACAAACTCTACATCATCAGCTTGTTCAGCAATAAGTTCAGCGAAGGTCATCACAGCGGTTAGTGGATTTTTCAGATCGTGGGCGGCAATGTGCAAAAGTTCCGTTTAAGTGCATTGGCTTCCTGCAGGGCTTCGTTAGCTTTAGCAAGCTCGACTGTCTTCAAGCGATAGATTTCGGCTTCTTTCTCGGCTTTCTCGACAGCAAAGGTAATTTGTTGATTGGTGAGTTTGCGGTTGAGTTCCTCACCCATCACTTCGGAACGGACTTGATAATACTGCTCAATATGCTCAAGCGCCGCACGATAATTGCAGCTTTGTTTGTAGAGTTCCGCAAGAGCTTTGTGTGCCTTGTAGACTTCAGGCTTGGCATTGATTTCTTCGGCAACTTCAAGGCTTTTTTCAAGATGCATTCTCGCACTATCCAACATTTCCTTCGAGAAAAGGAAACTGCCTAAAGCAAGTTGAACAACAGATTGCCCGTGTCTATCACCGATTTGTTCCATTAGCGAAAGACTACGCTCGAAATATTCAATTGCTTGCTCACTGTGGTCAAGTTTTTCGTAGACCGCACCAATATCTTTGAGTGTGGTTGCTACGCTTTGTTTGTCGTCCAAGGTTTCGAAAAGTCTGAGGCTCTCGAGTAGGTTGTTCAGAGCTTGAGTATGTGCGCCCAGTTCAGAATACACATTACCAATGCTGGCAAGTGAGGTGGCTTCTCCTTGCTTATGCTTGATTTCTTTGTAGAGTTGCAAGCTCTGTTGGAAGTAGCCCAGTGCACGTGAAAACTCTCCGAGCTTAAAATAAATGCTGCCAATGTTATTGATGCATGCCGCTTCACCGATTTTGTAATCTAGACTGCCATAGAGTTTGTGGCTCTGCTCAAAGTAATCCAGCGCGCGTGGGTAGTCGCCTAAGTCAGAGTAAATGCTGCCTAGGTTATTGAGGGCACTGGCTTCGCCAGAGACATCACCGACTTTTCGGAAAAGATACAGGGCTTCGTTGATATCACGCAGCGCTGATTCGTAGTCTGAGTATTGTTGATGACAAAGACCACGGTTGCGCAGACTGCGAGCGATGCCTGCTTCATAGAGAAAATTTTTGAGAGTTCTAAGGCTTGCTCGGTGCGGGACATGGCACTTTTAAGGTCGGTGCGCATCACGCTCCAAGCATAATCGTTAAGTGCGTCGACAATATCGCGCGGGTCATTTGCAGATTGAATTTTCGCATCTAACTTCTTCAAGAGGTCAAGCATATTTCAAGAAAGTTTGTAGTGATTGCACAGTTGCTTGTTGTTTTGTTTCGACTGAATTTAATAATCTTACTGTTAAACCAATGTTGTGTTTTTCGCAAACATTCATAGCGTTGTAAATGCATCGCGCCCAGCACTTTACAAAGACAAACAAAACAAAAGAAAGCCTCTGTACTAATCCTTGAGATTTATATCGTATGATTGACATATTGCTGCAGCCAGAAAATATCCTCAGTCTCTTTAGTCTCACCATCATGGAAATCGTTTTAGGAATTGACAATGTGATTTTCATTGCAATTCTTGTTGGACGCTTGCCATCTGAGTTGAGAGAACGTGCACGCTTTTCAAGCCTGCTGATTGCGTTGGCATTGCGCCTCTTATTTCTGCTAGCAATTGCTTGGGTGGCTTCACTCAACCAAACACTGTTTCAAGTCTTTGGGCTTGATATCTCAGGCAAAGCTGTGGTCATGATCATAGGCGGACTTTTCCTGATGTTCAAAGCGATTACAGAAATTCATAGCAAACTCGAAGGTGAAAAAGAAGAAGGCGCAAGACCGGCGGATACGTTCATCGGTGTGTTGCTACAATCTACCGTTTTGAGCGTTGTCTTCTCGATAGACTCGATTGTGACAGCAATTGGGCTAGCGCGCGAAGTCTTGATTATGGCGCTGGCAATTGTGCTCTCAACAGCGGTCACGGCACTCTTTGCCAAAGGCATCGGCGAGTTTGTCGAGCAGCATCCAACCATGAAAGTGCTGGGCTTAGCCATGCTCTTGATGATTGGCGTGGTGCTGGTCGCAGAAGGGTTGCACTTCGAGATTCCAAAAGGTTACATGTATTTTGCTATTGCATTTTCACTGTTCGTGGAGAGCATCAACATTCGTGTGCGCCGAAAAGCGACACTGGTTGACCGCACCATACACAGGGCACTCGAGCAAAGTAGAGAGCAAAACGTGAAGCTGTAATGCAAGCAAAGCGGTCTTAGCGTGAGTCAGACTGCGATGCGGCAGCGTGCTGACGAGAAATTTTAACCAGCTCAAAGACAGCGATACCTACAGCCACAGCGACATTAAGTGAGTGTTTCGTGCCATATTGTGGAATTTCAAGGGCAAAGTCACATGCTGCTAAGACCTCATCATCAATACCACTGACTTCATTGCCGACAACCAAGCATAGCGGAAATTCCTCGGGACGAACGGTATCGTAAGCGCGACTGCTATCTGTGATTTCGAGGGCGCACACCCGCACACCTTTTGTTTTAAGCCAAGCTACGGCATCGAGTGCATGCTCGAAATATGACCATTTAACGGTTTCGGTAGCGCCGAGTGCTGTTTTTTCAATTTCTTTGCGTGGCGGCGTGGCTGTGTAGCCCGTGATGATAATTTGCTCAATGCGGGCAGCATCGCAAGTGCGGAAAATAGAGCCGACATTCCACATAGAGCGAATGTTTTGAAGCATGACATAAATCGGATGTTTCGGCGCACGATGAAATTCATCCGGCGAAAGACGCTGCATCTCGGCACCAGAGAGTTTGCGAAGCGGCATCTTGGAATGAGCGTCCTTGAAGTCTTAGAGCAAAAAAATCAGAAAGTCTGAACCCTTGCCATTGAGCTAAGCGCGAACGGTAAGCGTCGTGGCGTGAGCGTCGTCAGTTTGTGCTTTAGGCAATTCAACGATAAATGTTGCGCCTTTGCCTGGACCTTCTGATTCTGCCCAGATCTTGCCACCATGCAGTTCTACAATTTGCTTTGCAATAGATAGACCCAACCCGGTGGAAGTTTCGTTGCCCGTAGGTTGGGCAGAAAGACGCTGAAATTTGCCAAAAAGTTTGGGCATATCTTCTGCGCTCAAGCCTTGCCCTTCATCTCTGACTTCCACACGAACATAGTCTTCTCTTTCAGAGAGCGCAACGCTAATGTGTTTTCCAAAAGGCGTGAATTTGATAGCATTGCTCACAAGGTTTTCAAACACTTCACGCATCCAATCGGCGTCTATCTCGACTACAGCATTTGGACTAAGAACTTCAAAGCCGAGTTGTTGCAATTTCATCTCGGCTTGCAGACGATTGGCATCAAGGACACGGTAGAGCAAATCAACGAGGTATGTTTTCTGTTTTTTGAGCTGGATTTTCTGACTATCAATCGCAGCGGTCTCCAAAAGTTCTTTGATAAGTGAAAGCATGCGTTCAGCCGCACGCTGTATGGCTTTGATTTTGTCTGCAAGCAAACTCCGCTCCGTAATCTCTTCAAGAATGAGCATAGAAAAGCCGAGAATAGATTGAAGCGGATTTTTAAGGTCATGTGCAGCAATACTCAAAAGTTCGGTCTTGAATGCACTGGCTTTTTCAGCACGCTGCCGTTCAACTTCCGCTCTTTGACGCTCTTGAGCAAGCAGGGCATTGAGTTTAATAAGGCTATCGTTTTGAGCTTTGTATTGCGCTGCTGCGCGCTTTTTTTGCCGGTAACTGCTCACTGCTAAAATGGCGATGACAGACAAAAGCAGCACTGTGCCGATAAGTGAATTGCGAATGAAGGCTTGGTACTCAGTTTCTTTCTTTAGAAGTTCAATCTGATTTTGGCGGCGCTGTGCATCATAGAGGGCTTGCATATTCGCCACAGCACGTACATTCTGCTCATTGAGAACAGAGTCTTTGAGCATTTCGGCGCGTTTGAGGTAAGTGTAAGCATTTGCAAAATCCCCCTTTGCAGCGTAGATGTCGCCAAGCGTGCGTGAAATGTCCATCAATTTTTCTTTGCTGCTGAATCCTTTAGCGACGTTGTAGCAAACTTGCGCCGTAGAAAGCGCTGTATCTAAGCGCCCTTGCTTGAGGTAAATCTGAGCGATGTTATTGAGGCTTGTTGCCATGCCCCAGTGCGAGTTAGTGGCACGCAACGATTCCAGTGTACTGTGATGAAAATTGAGGGCCTTATCATAGTCGCCAATTTCACTATAGATAATGCCTAAGAGAATCCGAATGCTTTGAATACCGTCTTTGTCGCCCATGTCTTCGCGCAGTTTGAGTGAGCGGTAGGCATACATGAGGGCGGCATCGTAGTTTTTTTGTGCTTTATAGCTCTCTGCAAGTCTGATGCAGCAGTAAGCAATGCCACGCTTGTCGCCAAGGCTCTCAAATTCTTGCAGCGCGCGCATCATGGATTCAATGGCTTGTTTCAGTGCCCCCTGCTGCTTATAGACATTACCGATGTTATTGAGAGCATAACCAAGTTCGACGGGGTTACGCGGTGGCTGTTCGGAGAGTTGAAGAGCATTAAGAAAAAAATCCATGGCTTTGGAGAGATCGCCACGGTTAAAATAGATAACCCCGGCAAAGTTTTGATTTTGCGCAAGTCCATCTCGGAAATTGATCTGGCGTGAAAGAGCTTCGCCGAGCCGTACATACTTGAGTGCTGAATCCAAATCAAACCAGCGGTATTCCCATGCAATGGCGTTATAGAGACGTGCTAAGCTTGTGTCAGAAGAAGCAGGAAGGTTTTGCATCAAACTATCAATAACATAGCGTTTTTGGCCAAACACAATGTTGCTAAAAACAGGGGTGCTCAGGACAAGGAAAAAAATGGTGACTCGAAAAAGTCTCATGGTATGTGCTTCATAGTGTGTGCAAAGCCTCACAGCGCGTGCAGACGATGCATCAAAGTTACACAAGACACAAAAAAGAATGCACAAAAAATTAAGTCGTCACAAGGCTTGAACGCCAAGACAATAATGCAATTTAAGACTTTGCAAAACAAGTCATATTTTTGCACACAAACAAAAACCTTTGCAACAATGACCTTAGGGACATTTGCGACGCTT
Organism: [Chlorobium] sp. 445; assembly: GCA_002763895.1. Classification (NCBI taxonomy): domain Bacteria; kingdom Pseudomonadati; phylum Chlorobiota; class Chlorobiia; order Chlorobiales; family Chloroherpetonaceae; species [Chlorobium] sp. 445. Next base: position 6,454 of record NSLH01000011.1, on the reverse strand, counting down.
TTGCCATTTCTCATTCTTGCAGCGGCGTTGCTGTTTATTGTCTTGGAGAGACGCTTTCCTTATGATAAGAACCAACCTTTCTTTCGAGAAGGATTTTTCTCCGACCTGATTTTCTATGCGCTGCTGCAAAGTTATGTGCTCTCACTGCTCATTGGGGCGCTAATTTACTGGCTGGATGAGCAAACTGGGCTTTCACGCTTGAAGCTCGTAGGCGACTGGCCGCTGTGGGCACAGGTGCTATTTTTTCTAATTACGCACGACCTCTACATTTACTGGTTTCACCGACTGCAGCACCACAACAAAATCCTGTGGCGACTGCACGAAGCGCATCACTCCGCAAAGCAAGTCGATTGGATTGCAGGCACGCGCTCGCACTCGCTGGAGATTTTCATCAATCAAACCATAGAGTTTGCACCAATTATCCTGCTGGGCGCCTCACCTGAAGTACTCTTGATAAAAGGCGCTATTGATGGCATCTGGGGCATGTGGATTCATAGCAATATCGATGTGCGAAGTGGCGCGCTACAATTTATCATCAATGGACCTGAAATGCACCGCTGGCATCATGCGCAAGAAATCAAAGAAGGCGGGCTAAACTATGCAACCAAACTTGCAATTTGGGATTGGCTTTTCGGCACTGCGTATCTACCAAAAGAAAAACCCACAGGATACGGCATCACAGATGAGCACTATCCGCTCAGCATCACGAATGCGCCGCTTCATGTTCGCTTCTGGTACGATGCCAAAAGTTATATTGAGCAACACCTCTACGCATTCAGACCACTCAACGAAGCAAAAAGTCAGGCTTAGGTATACCTCAAAGACAATGTGCTTGAGACGATAATTCAGTTAAGCCAAAATTTCGCAGCAAGGTCAAATTCACGCTTGGCTTCCTGACGGCGTGCAAGAATAGCTTTGCGTTCTTCTAACAGCGAGACTTGCTCGGCTTCACTTAAGCCATTTTGCAAGCGGGCAAGATTTTCATTCAGAATGGTATCGTAACGCTCCAAAATAAGTTTGCTTGTAGCATCAAAAAAAGCCTGCAAGCAGCGACGCGCATGTTGATGAGAAGATTCTTGTGGCCAGCGCTCTGAGATCGGCGGCTCCATGAGTAAGCCGGAAATGAAATCACGCAGTTCGGGCTGATCAATGTAGGCAAGTGCACTGGGAAGATCGAGTGTGGTTTCGCCTTGTGCTATTGCATGATGATAGCGAGAGAGCACAAACTCAACTGCAGATTTGACCAAAGGATGCCGAAAATGAAAGAGCGCTGAATGTGAGTCGACAAACTCAATGACCGCCGAGCCATGCAGCAAACTTTCCAAAAAAGCTTTCAAAAAGGTGCGCTCAACGACCGAGAGGTTTTCAGCTGATGATGAGAGCGGGCTTGAGACTGCCGTATCTGCACGCTCTGGCTGAGCATCTGGTGCAGTGCGGTAAGCACGAGAGTAGATTGGCTTCTTTTCGCGCTTTGCAAGCGCACGCTCTTTTTCGCGCTGAAGCAAAGAGAGGCTAATGTCAAGTTTTTGCGCTAGTGTCTTGAAATAAATTTCTTGTGAAAGTTCGTCAGGAAGCTTGAGCAGCATTGCGACAAGGTCGGTGAGTGCAGCTCGAAATTTCTGCGGATCGGAAAGCGCACCGCTGTGCTCAAGCGCATGCAATTTGAAATCAAGAAAAGAGGTCTGATGCGCTGCAATAAACTTACTGATTTCTGAGGCGCCGAACTCACGTACGAAACTGTCGGGGTCGTGTCCATCGGGCAGGGTTACGATATTCGGCGCAATACCTTGCTCGAGCATCACGTCAATGCCGCGCAGCATAGCAGCAATGCCAGCGCGGTCGCCATCGTAGAGGAAAATCACTTGTTTAGCATAGCGTGAGATAAGCTGCACTTGCTCGCTTGTCAGTGCTGTTCCGCTTGAGGCAACGCTATTGCAAATGCCTGCTTGGTGTAAGGCAATCGCATCCATATAACCTTCAACCAAAATAGCTTCACCTTTTTTGCGAATCTCATCTTTGGCAAAGTTCATCGCGTAGAGCAACTTGGATTTTTCGTAAAGTTTGCTCTCTGGAGAGTTAATGTATTTCGGTGCATCTTTTTCATGGCTAAGCAGGCGACCAGCAAAACCGACAACTTTACCTGCCGAAGAAAACACAGGAAACATCGCACGATGACGAAAGGTATCATAATGCTTTTGAGATCTGTCGCTATAGGCGGCAAGACCTAATTGACTGAGAAGGTCAAGTGAAAAATTGGCTTGTTGTGCGGCGCAAATCAGTCTATCCCAATCATTGTAAGCATAACCTAACCCAAAGTGAGAAATGGTCGCGGCGCTCAAGCCACGACTCTTAAAGTAGTCAAGACAAAGCTTGCCTTCAGGTGAAGTAAGGGCTTGATGAAAAAACTTGGCAGCAAAGCGCATCACATCATACTCAATGCGTTCTTGCGCCCCAGCCTGTGGCGACTGCTCATACTCGGATAAATCAATGCCAACTTTTTTTGGCGACGATTTTCACCGCATCAATGAACCCTACCTTTTCCATTTCCATCACGAAGGTGAAGACATTGCCACCTTTGCCACTTGAAAAGCACTTGTATATTTGCTTTTCAGGTGAGACAAAAAATGATGGTGTTTTTTCATTCGTAAAAGGTGAGCGCGCTTTGTAACTTCTGCCTGCAGGTTGAAGTGAGACATAATCGGAGACGATATCGACGATGTTAGCCAATCGACGAATTTCCTCTATTTTTTCTTCGGTTAGTCTCATACTTGTGCATGGCAAATTTTATTTTTCTGTAAAAACTCTGTGTGAGTATAAAAAAAACGTTACGTTTGTACCTTGCCTTTGCTAAGCATTGACGACGCATAGACTTGCGCTATGCTAGCAATGCTGGGCAGAATTCCACGACAGAAAACATCTTAACTTGTGCCAAAACGATAAAGATGACGATGCAACCCAATTCTCTTAGCACAGCGTCAGCAAAGCCTGATGCCAGAAAGCGGGAAATGCTCTTCCATGAAATTCGTGCCGCTTTGCATAATCCAGATGTACTTGAAGATAACATCTTGCTCAACTATGTGGCAGCACTTGAGAAAATGCTTGCAGCGTACGACCACGTGCCAATTCTGCACTACTATATTGCCCTAGCAAGCGTGCGTTATGCCATTCGCTGCATCAACCGAGATGATGAGGTAGGCACTGAACGCTCGTTTGAGACCGCAATGAGTCATCTTGAAAAAGCGCTCACAATGAAAAGCGATCTGGCAGAAGCGCATATCTTAGAAGCCTATATCTACGCGCAAAGAATCATTGCAAACCCAGCAGAAGTGATGAAGTATGCGCTGCGCATCGCTGAAATTTTAGGCAAAGCCAAAATCACAGACCCAAACAATCCACGCTTGCACCTCGTCGAAGGCATCACGTCATTTCTTATCCCAGAGTCCTTTGGCGGTGGGCTCAAGAAAGCCCTTGAGGCACTCAATCGCGCCGAGCAATCTTTCAAAACCTATCAGCTCGAGTCACCAATGTTCCCAGACTGGGGTAAAGAAGAAGTCTATGCGTGGTTAGGTAAAATCGCCTTCGAGGAAGAAAATTATGGCTTAGCTAAGCAGTATTATCAACATGCCTTATCTATCAAGCCTGATTATGATTGGGTAAAAAATACCTTGATGGTGGAACTGAACCAGAAACGATGAGAGGGGGTACTGCACTAAATCACACTCAGCAATGCGCAAGGTAAAATCACAGAGAGGATTTCCACTTGTCAGCAAACTGCTTGGCATGATGATTGCTCAAGTAGTTTAAGACGACCTTTTGGTCGTCAGTGAGCGTCAGACTGATACTCGTGCCGTTGTGGAGCCAAACCCCTTTGTAGTTGGTCTTAACAATTTCAGGAGAGCCAAATTTTTTGGACACTTTGCTTTCAAGGTCTTTGAGAAGGTCGCTGGTAGAAATCAGCCCGTCGTATTGGAAAATGCAAGTTGCCTGCACCAGTTGATTTTCTATGAAGGTATAGACGAGAATAATCGGATAGCCTTCTTCTTCAGCTTTGTAGAATAGACGGTTGCCACCGTCCTTGATGAGAGTTGCAGTTTCAACTGAAAGGACTGCAGAGGGCGGCATGCCCCAAGAAATGTTGCGGAAGGGCGCCTCTTGCTTTTGTAAAAAGACAAGACTTGTCAAAATCAGTAGCGCAACTATACACTTTGATATCATAACTTCTCCCCAAGTCTGCTTAAGGCTCCATAATGTAAGCACTCCCAAGCAATTCACATGAAATTTGCGTATTAAAAAAACATTAAATTCTCTACTTTTAACGTCTAACTTGAAATACTAAAAGATTTGCGTAACTTGATCTTTTAATTCAAACAAGCAGAAAAAAATCTACCACGATGCATCAAGTCGACAAGCAAGATGAGACGTTGCAGATTGAGAACCCGCCGTGGCAATCTGCTGTCGAGATGATTGATGCAGCAAAGCGCATTGTGATTTCTACACACGAAAACTCGGACGGCGATGGACTTGGCAGCGAGGTAGCCCTGATGGCAGCGCTTCGAAGTATCGGTAAGCAGGCAACACTCATCAATCCGACACTTGTACCGAGGAATTATCAATTCCTGCCTTTCATGAAAGAGGTGTGGATCTTTGACGAAAAAAATGAACAGCATCTTCAGTGCTTACAAGACGCTGACCTCTTCTTCCTGCTTGATACCAATAACATTGGACGCACGCGCGCTATCAAACGACACATCCTCGAACTCAAAAAATCGGGCAAGGTCAAAGTAGTGTGTATAGACCATCACCTCGAGCCACAGGAATTTGCCGACGTGATGATTTGCCGAAGCGCCGCTGCAGCAACAGGCGAACTGATGTATGAACTCATTCGTGAAATGGAACGCTACTATGAACGCTCGCTGCTCGACAAAACCGTAGCCATAGGGCTCTACACAGCAATTATGACCGATACCGCCTCATTTAGGCTGCCAAAAACCACATCGCGCATCCACCGCATTACTGCAGAGTTACTCGATGCGGGGGCCTCACCAATGGAAATTTACGACAATATCTATAACACACTCTCGCTCGGCACACTGCAACTCATTAGCCAAAGCATTGCAAACTTGCATACGCTAGAAGACGGGGCTATCGCATACCTTTTTGTACCACAATCCTTGCTGCGTGAGACAGGCGTGGGACTTTCTGATACCGAGCGGTTGCTGGAGTACCTCTTAGGATTGCCAGAGACAAAAATTGCCATCATGTTCATTGAAATGCCAGACGGCAACACAAAAATTAGTTTTCGTTCTCGTGGTGATTTTGCCGTAAATCTGCTTGCAAAATACTATGGTGGTGGCGGACACAAAAACGCGGCAGGCTGCACCGCACCATTCCCACTCAAAGAAACAATACCAAAGGTCTTGCAGCAGTGCATCCAAATTTTGCGGGCAGGGAATTTTGTTGCAGCATAAGACCAAGCTTACTATAAACGAGGCACCGCACTATGAGAGCAGTGGCTCGATACGCTCAAAGACCAGTACAAGTGCAATGCCTGCAATACCACCCGAAAGCACAAGATTCCACTCGCGCCGAGACGTCTTCAGCACATCGACAATAACAAACGAAAACCCTAAGGCTACCGCAACAATAAACAACTGACCGATTTCCAATCCCAAATTGAACGCAAAAAGCGGTCCAAGCAAATTTTCTTCAGCCCCGAGAATCTGACGCAGAAAATTCGAGAAACCTAATCCATGAATCAGACCAAAAAAGGTTGCCCCGGCGTATTTGAGCCAGTTGCGCTCACCAGTCGACTCGCCCATGCAGAGCATATTGACAAGACAAGTGAAAATGATTGTAACAGGAATCAGAAACTCAATAAGATCAGTCGGTACGTCAATAAGACGTAAAGTTGCAAGTGCAAGTGTGAGGCTATGCCCAACCGTAAAAGCTGTAACAAGCCAGACAAGTTGACGCCACGCCTGCAGTGGATAGACTGCAGCAAGTGCAGTGACGAAAAGAATATGGTCGTAACCTTTCAAATCTGAGATGTGCTCAAACCCTAACCGAAGAAAGGTATAAAAACTTGACATTGCGATGTGCTAGAATTTGCAGCCAAAGTTAAAAATAAGACTTTACTCAAACACTTTTAAGCATTTGAGTAAGAGCGCGCTAGTGCTAAGATGAAGAACGCTCTTCCATGCCAACATCCTTACCAGCGCGCATTTCAAAAACTACGATAACGTAGCTGCCTCTGGTCGCTTCACTACAGATTCATACTCGACCACGCACCCGCTTTTTTTAAGTGTGGCTGAAACACTGCAATACTTCGTCATGGAAAGTTCAACCGAACGCTCTAAGTCAGCCAGTTCAGCGTCGGGGCTTGTAAGCTCGTAACGAAATTTCACCTTCGTGAAAATTTTTCGGATGCTCTTCGGCGCGCTCTGAATCAATGAAA
>NSLH01000010.1 GCA_002763895.1 [Chlorobium] sp. 445 | reverse complement strand
AAAGTTGTCTACTCTTGGAATGAAATATTTTAACTCGCCGACAGGTGATAATTTTATTCTTGATAACAGCGAAAGATGGAAAAAAATTAAAAGGACATGAATGAAAGGATTTTGATCTTAACATCAACAGACCTTAAAACTGGACGGAGATATATCAAAAGACTGAGTAAAATTTTAGTTGAGAGAGTAAATTAAGCTACAAGCACACTGCGAAAACACCAAAGAGCCGAAATCTAACTTGAAAACAAGATAACATACAGGTGATAGCTCTTAAGGCATGGTCGGTTCAGGGGTTAAATGAGGTGTTGTGCTTTTGTTCAAGTTCAATGCCGATGACAGTTTTTTATGTGCCGAAATCCCTCGCTGCACCAAGCTGCAAACTTGTGGTCTCCTGATCTCAAAGACTGCCAATCTGCCTATAGCACAGGTGGTGTTGCCACGAAGACACACAACCTAACTGAAGGTTTTGAGACTGTGTCTGCTGCTACACTCGAGAGCATTTGGATTTTTCTGCTCTTCTGCTGTATCTTAATTGAAACGATTAAATTATCGTGCAAAAGTGTACAAACAAACCAAGCGCAGGGTGGGCTTCTCCGCAGAGAGCAAGGCACACCTGAGGCAAACAAACGCATCAAGGAGCTTACATTACACCGTTCCATGTTTTGCTAAACTAATTCCTATAACGACAATGAGAACAATAAGAAAAAAGGCTGTACTCTTGCTGCTCTGCACACTGATGTCTGGTACGGCGGTTTGGGCACAAACTGCTGTACCAACTAACGGGTTACGATTCTGGCTCCGTGCAAGTGATATTACTGGTGTCAGTGATGGGCAGCCCGTTGGGACCTGGCCTGACAATTCGGGCAATAGCCGCTCTGCCACATCAACAGGGACGTTTCGACCGCTATTTCGTGCAAATGCCATCAATGGGTTGCCAGCGGTACGTTTCACAGGTAATGGCGGTCTGACAAAAGATCAGCCGTTGATGGTTGTCAATGACACGACAGGGGCAACCGTTACAGCGTTTGTGGTGATGGCGCATCAACGTGAGCCACTGCTGGCATCAGGTGATGCGGTCGATATGGTGATGGCAACCAAGAACGATTTTCCGGCACGTGGATTTGGTTTTTCGAGTTACAATACGTTTGCAAATCGGAACAATCGTGAAATTCGCCGTGAAGGCGGCAGTGGCGCGGGTGCTGACGGAGGCTTTGTAATTCGCCGCAACGGATTTGCTGTAACACCGACACTCAACTTAGGTGAGTTTACGATTATTACCTACGAAGGATTCGACATACAGAATACAGGCGGTAGCGGATTTCCATTCGTGATTGGGGCGAACCGCGATTCGACACGTGCAGGACGCAACGACATTGCTGAAATTCTGGTCTACAACCGACGATTGAGTGGTGAGGAACGCGCCCAAGTTGAGAATTACCTCAGCACGCGCTACAACATTCCACTTATTCCACTCTTCAATGCTGGACCAATTACACAAATTCCTGCAGCAGGGGTGCAACTGTGGCTTCGTGCCGATGAACTTTCTACTTCAGGCTTCAACCGTGGTGATGCCGTAAGTTTCTGGCTGGATGCGTCGGGCAATCGCCGAAATGCTATCTCGAGCGGCGGAGCACGCCCAACCTTAGTACCCGGTGCAATCAATAATTTTGCCGCGTTGCGCTTTGATGGCACTGATGACACGATGGGCGTGGCACTCCCAACCAGCGGAGCAATTACAGCATTTGCAGTCTTTGCTAATCAGCGTGCGACAATTGCTGCAGCCAGCCGTGAGGCGGTCGTAGCCGCAACTGCCGATACAGCAGCAAGTACAACAGGTTTTGCCTTGCTTGCAGCCTCTGGTGGAAATCGAACGCTGGCTGCGGCACCAACAGGCGCTGCGCCTGCAACCCTACGACGCAACGGTGGCACCACCCTGGCACTCACACAAGGACAATTTGCGATTGCAACCTACTCTGGCACGGTAACAAACGCCGGCGGCAGTGGCACACGACTGCGGCTTGGTGCGCTGCTCAACGGCACTGGCGCCGGTCAAAATGATATTGCTGAAATCATCCTTTACAACCGCACACTCTCTGGAGCAGAAATTGAACAAGTGGAACGCTACCTAAGCCTAAAATTCGGTATTGCGGTGCCCAGCAATGTGGCGCGTGCAAATCTGGTGATCGATGATTTTACCGTAACCGATACAGCTCGCAACGGTTGGGCCGTGGGCTTGCCCTTCGGCGGCGTTACCACACGCGACCGCTACACTTTGAGTTGGGTAACCGATCAAGGTCAACCAGCACTGCGCGTGGGCGTCTCAGGCAACATTGGCGTCAATGGCTTGCCTCAAGGCTTACGTCCCCTGCCCGGTGGGGCACGCGATACACTCGGCGGCGGCGACGATGTGTTCTGGAAAACGTTCAAATCCTCTGCAACCGACACAACGCCCATCAACCTCAGTCGTGCCAAAGTGCTCCATGTCTTTGCGCGCACGACAACCGAGAACCTCAATGCATTCAACCGCGATATAGCACCAACGCTACAAATTCAACTGCGTGATGCCTCTCTTCCGCCGTACATCATTGGCACAGATACACTGCGACAGCGACGCGTAACAAACGGTGGGCGACGCTTCAGCAATGAAATCATGCGTCAAGCGACACTCATTGCAGATGGCAAGTATCATGAATACATCTTTGATTTCACCAATGAATTCCGCGGTCTGGATTATGGAAGTGTCTTTGGCTTCGGCGCCAATGCTGCCTATACGGTCGATAGCACACGCATTGACCAGATGATTATCACTGTAAATCCGGGACTGATTTATGGCATGACTTTCCGTCATGCACTCGATGATCCCGACCGTGTGGTGCGCGTCGTAGGAAACCGTGGTCCAGACTCTCAAGGCGGCGACTATGTGCCAGTCTACACGACAAGTGCGCCAAGGTTTAGAGGTGAAATTTTCATTCGCCGTATTGTAGCCGATGAAAGTCCCTTCCCACTGATTGCAAAAGCCTTCTCTGCTAATCCCACTGTAGCAGCACGTGAGGCAGGCGAAGGCTACTATGTGCTGGGCAACACAGGGGCATTCGTTGAAGTCGTGCGTAATGACACGACAGCAGGAAGTCTGACCGCATCGCGCGGTACGATTGCAACGGTCGATACCATTCAGTTGGGCACTGGCGTGATTGACACCGTAGGCTACAACAATGCATACCGCATCAACGATGGTGACCCGGCACCACATGTCGTGATTCCCGGCAGAATTTGGACGATTACGCAAACAGGACTGGGACCGCGTGCACGGTTTGACATCAGCCTCGATGTTGCTGGCTTAACCAACATCCTGCGTCCGCAAAACCTCTATATTGCACGCCGTGCCAATGCCACTTCACCGTGGATTGCGCTGAGCACCTATCGCAGTGGCAATTTCCTGAAAGCCTTTAACCTCTCGCGCGATGAGCTTGGGCAATTTGGCATTGGCACAAAGCTCGACCGCAACCCAGTTGCAGGCTTACTCAATACGCCAGTCAACTTGGGTGGCAGACCAACCGAGTTCAAGCTCGCACAGAACTATCCAAACCCCTTTAACCCGACGACCAACATCAGCTACACCCTACCCTCTGCACAAATGGTAACACTCAAGGTCTATGACTTGCTGGGCAGAGAAGTCGCTACGCTGGTCAATGAACGACAAAATGCGGGCAACTATATTGTGCAGTTCAATGCGACAAACCTTGCCTCAGGCGTGTATTTCTATCGCTTACAAGCTGGCACATTTGTCGAGACAAGAAAAATGATGCTCTTGAAGTAAGTTCTTTTGCTCCATTATTGTACGCTCCGCTTGACGAGTTGAGTTCGAGCGGAGCGTTTTTTTATTGCTTAGTATGCTCGGCTGAGAGTATACGCTACTCCAACTGCAACAGATGAAATGTTAGGTCGCTATGCTGTACTGTACCTTGCACTGATGATGCAAGGACAACCGCTCTGGTCACAACCACTCACGCACTATGTCAATCCGCTGATTGGCACAGGTGGACACGGACACACCTTTCCCGGGGCAGCGGCCCCATTTGGCATGGTACAACTTAGCCCCGATCAGTTCAACGCTGGTTGGGACTGGTGCTCAGGTTATCACTATTCGGACTCTCTCATCATCGGGTTCAGTCATTTACATCTCTCTGGGACAGGCATCGGCGAGCTTGGCGATATTCTGCTCATGCCAACGGTTGGTGCACTTAAACTCACACCTGCAACGCGCCAGACTTGGCAACAAGGCTATGGCTCATACTTCTCTCATCGTGATGAGCATGCCTCGCCGGGCTATTACCGCGTCTATCTGCACACTTACGAGGTTGACGCTGAACTAACAGCTACGACACATGTAGGCATGCATCGCTACACGTTTCCAAAGACAGACAGTGCTCACATCATCCTAAACCTTCATCATGGCATTGGCTGGGATGAGTGCACCGATGCACAACTGACTTTTCGCAGCGACACGCTCCTCACTGGCTACCGCCGTTCCTCTGGCTGGGCGGCAGATCAACTGGTCTATTTTGCCATAGCAATCTCTAAGCATCCAGAATCTATAGGTGTCGCAACCGATTCAAGCCTGTTTCCAAATCAACGCACATTGCGCAGTCCGAAAGCCAGAGCGTGGCTATCGTTCAAAACTGAGCACAGCGAAAAAATTCTCTTCAAGGTCGCTCTCTCCTTTGTAAGTGAAGAAGGCGCCTTGGAAAATTTGCGTCAAGAAATTCAGCACTGGGAGTTTGAGCGCGTCAGACGCGTAACTGAACAAGTGTGGGAAGAGCAACTGCATCGCATTGTCATCACAGGTGCATCAGAAGAAGAGAAAACCGTCTTCTACACTGCACTCTATCACACTATGCTCTTCCCGATGCACTATCAAGATTTAGATGGGCGTTACCGTGGCTCAGAGCCGAAAGACAAGCAAATTCACAGCGCAACAGGCTTCACGAACTACACGGTCTTTTCGCTGTGGGATACATTTCGCGCATGGCATACACTGGCTACACTCGTCTTCCCTGAACGCGTGCGCGATTTTCTTTACTCCTTTCTTGCACAATACAAAGAATTTGGAGAGCTACCAGTGTGGTCCCTCGTCTCTAACGAAACTTACACAATGATTGGCTATCACGCGGCTGTCGTCATTGCTGAAGCTATTGCCAAAGGCTTTTTGAGCAAAGAGGAAGTCGCAGTGTTTTTTGAAGCCATGAAGTCAAGTGCAATGAAAGATGCTCGTGGCTTAGAGCCTTACAGAACCTACGGCTACATTCCGTTTGAACTCGAGCCCGAGTCTGTCTCCAAAACACTCGAGTATGCTTACGACGATTGGTGTCTTGCGCAAGTAGCAAACGTCTTAGGACGAAAAGGCGATGAAGCACAGTTTTTGCGGCGTGCGACTTTCTACCAGAACGTGTTCGATCGCAGTACGAACTTTATGCGCCCCAAAGATGCGAAAGGAGAGTGGAAACAGCCATTTAACCCGCGCAATGTAGAGCATCGCAAGGACGACTTCACTGAAGGCAATTCATGGCAATACACATGGTTTGTACCACACGATATTGCTGGACTCATAAGGCAAGTTGGAGGAAAAAAGCCATTTATTGAGAAGTTAGACTCGCTGTTTGAAGAGCCTGCAGAATTGGGCACTGCTGCCTCACCAGATGTCTCGGGTTTAATTGGGCAATATGCACACGGCAATGAGCCCAGCCAACACATTGCCTATCTCTACGCTTATGCTGGTGCGCCAGAGAAAACCGCTGAACGGGTGTGGCAAGTTCTTACAGAACTCTACAATTCTACTAGCGAGGGCTTATGCGGCAACGATGACTGCGGTCAGGTATCTGCTTGGTATGTGCTCAGTGCGTTAGGCTTTTATCCCGTCAATCCTGCTGAAGCCATTTATGTTTTTGGCTCGCCGCTCTTCCCGAAAGCAACACTCAAACTGGGCAAGGGCAAAACACTTTCAATTGAAGCGAAAAATGTCTCAAGGCAAAACCGCTACATTCAGTCCATTACGTTCAATGGCAAACTAATTGAGACCGTGTGGATTCGTCATCAGGACATGGTTCAGGGCGGTAAGTTAGTGTTTGAGATGGGCACAACACCTCATCCAACTTGGGGTAAATCACCACAAGCAGCACCGCCTTCAATGAGCAAAAATAACTTAGATCGTTAGACAAATGAGGTATAGCAAAACATATTGGCGCACTAGTAGCAGGTGGATGGTGTGCTTCGTCGTGTTATGCATCAGTCTAAACTCGGCAGCGCAGGCTCAAGCGATCAAAACCGCAGCTGACTATGTCAATCCGCTGATTGGCACAGCAGCAGGCGGCAACACACATCCGGGGGCGACGACGCTTGGGGACTCATTGCGCTCTCGCCACACACCGATGAGCGAGCGTGGAGCAACATGGGCTACCGCTTTGAGAATCGCTATATCATTGGCTTCGTGCATAACCAAGTCAGTGGCATCGGTAGTGGTGAATACGGTAATTTTCTCGTTATGCCTGCACGTAATACGGTGGACTTATCCGAGTTTGGCTACAAATCTGAACGCACGGAAGAGTATGCCTATGCAGGCTACTACACCACAAGGCTCACTGCACCACAAGTAAAAGTAGAACTCACAGCACGAGCCCGTACAGCACACCACCGCTACACCTTTGCCGCTGGTAAAAAAGGTGATACGCTTCGGCTAATTTTCAATGCAGCCCATGCTGCATACCCACAGCACGCACTCGAAAGCAAAGCCAGCATAGAGGCAAATGGACAAGTGGTGAATCTCTCTGGGCGATTTGTGGGCGGCTTTGGCTCAAATCCACCAGACTTTATCGCTTACTTCACTGCAAAGACCAGCGAACCACCACTGTCCTACGCAATCTGGAAAAATGGTCAACCCATAGCTCATGCAGAGAGCACAACAGCAGGTGAAAATGAAGCGTGTGGTGTGGTGCTAAACTTTCTCTCAGAGGGTCATGAAAAAACCATTGAACTTGTCGCTGCGCTCTCTTATCGCAGTGCGCAAAATGCTGACGCATATCTGGCAGAGTTTGAGCACTTGCACCAATCCTTTGATGCAGTGCGAGCACAAACGCAAGAGGAGTGGAACCGTATGCTCTCGCGCATTGAAATTGAAGAAGCAAGCAATGAAAAGAAAATCATCTTCTACACCGCACTCTATCATGTGCTGTTGATGCCAACTGATATTAGTGGTGAAACGCCTGAAGGGTTAAGTGCTAATGCCAAAGCCTTCACTAATTACTTTGCTATTTGGGATAGCTATCGCACACTTCATCCGCTCTTGACATTACTTTTCCCAACCGTGCAGCAAGAGATGTTGCAGGCACTCTTAGACCTTGCCGACTATTACGGTTGGCTCCCAGATGGCTTCACAGGCAATGCATTCACAGTGATGCAAGGCGGCACAAATGCCGATGTGCTCTTTGCAGATGCAGCAGCAAAACGCTTGCCGGGTGTCGAGCTTGCTCGAGCCTATCGGTATCTACTCAAAAATGCAACCATAGCCGGTGATGCGCCTGCACCCTCTGGTCTAACTGCCCATAAAGGGCGTTACACAGAGTATCTACAAAAAGGCTGGCTGTCGTGCGATAAGCAGTGGCTCTCGGTGAGCAAGTCGTTAGAATATGCCTACAATGATTATTGTGTCTGGGTTGTTGGCAATTACTTGAAGCGTGGTAACGAAGCACACGTCTTCAAAGCACGCTCACAGCGCATCTTCGAGCTCTTTGATGCACAAACAGGATTTTTTCGACCTAAAAAATCTAACGGCAAGTGGGATGAACCCTTCGATCCGGCAAGGGTGTTCCCGCCCGCAACAGCATGGAGTGCAGAAGTGCACTACTATGAAGGCTCCGCATGGCAATACTTAGGCTATGTCCCACACGACTTCTACGGTCTGATCAAGAGACTGGGTGGAAATAAAGCATTTCTGGCAAAGTGGGATACACTCTTTGCTCGCCGCGATACGGATTTTACCAAAGGCTACTTCTCGCTCTCAAATGAACCCTGTATGCTTGCGCCGTTCCAATACCTCTATGCTGGTCGGGGCGACCGCACGCAATTTTGGACGCGCCAACTCATTGCAGAAAACTTCAAAGCCACACCTGATGGCGTGCCAGGCAATGATGACAGCGGCACACTCTCTGCGTGGCTTGTGTGGGCAGCAATCGGCATATTCCCAAACGCTGGACAAGACTGGTATTTTGTAGCAAGTCCGTGTTTCCGAAAAGTAACAGTGCATTTAGAAAACGGTCAGTGCCTGATCATCAATGCGCCTAAGACATCGGATAAAAATCGATACATCAAATCACTGAAGCTCAATGGTAAGCGTTTGAATCGACTCTGGCTACGACACAGCGAACTAATACAAGGCGCACAACTTGATGTTGAAATGACCGATCAGCCTACACGCTTTGGCAGCACGAACGTACCACCATCACCTTTTGGAAAACCATAATCTAACTCAACAATGCGACAACTTTTGACTGCACTATTCATGCTCTGTACGGCAGTGACACAAGCCCAGCTTGCAGAACAAACCCTCGAGCGCCGAATTGATTCGCTGCTGGCGCAAATGACCCTTGAAGAAAAACTCGGACAACTTAATCAGTTAGCAGGAGACCTGTCGAACTTCAAACGTGTAGCAGGTATTTTACCGCATCAATATGAACTTATTCGTCAGGGCAAGGTTGGCTCAATGCTCATGGTCTATGGTGCAGAGCTTACGCGTAAGGCGCAGGAGATGGCACTGCAATCGCGTCTGAAAATCCCTTTGCTCTTCGGCTTCGATGTGATTCATGGCTTTCGCACCACGTTCCCCATTCCACTAGCAGAGTCCTGTTCATGGGACTTAGCCTTGATAGAGCGCTCCGCGCGCATTGCTGCAACCGAAGCTGCAGCAGCAGGACTTCACTGGACCTTTGCACCGATGGTCGACATTGCACGCGATCCGCGCTGGGGCAGAATCATTGAAGGGGCAGGTGAAGATCCTTACTTGGCATCGCTGATTGCAGCCGCACGCGTGCGTGGCTTTCAGGGCGAGACCCTAAGTGCACCTAATACGATTCTTGCGTGCGCAAAACACTTTGCAGCTTACGGTGCAGCCGAAGGTGGACGCGACTACAACACCGTGGACATCTCGGAGCGCACCTTACGCGAAATTTACTTGCCACCATTCAAAGCCGCCGTGGATGCAGGCGTGGAAACCATTATGGCAAGTTTTAACGAGATTGCAGGTATCCCCTCCAGCATCAATTCCATGCTGATGACAGATATCTTGCGCCGTGAGTGGAATTTCAAGGGCTTTGTCGTGAGCGACTGGGAATCAATCAATGAAGTGCATGTGCATGGCGCAGCGAAAACCACTGAAGAAGCAGCGCTACTGGCACTCCGCGCTGGTGTCGATATGGATATGGAAGGCGAACTTTATGTCAATTTAGCAAACGCTGTGCGCGCAGGCAAAATCTCGGAACAAACGCTCAATGCCGCTGTGCGTCGTGTTTTGCGAGCTAAATTCAAACTAGGTCTCTTCGATGATCCCTTTCGCTACTGCGATGTGGAGCGAGAAAAAGCCACGCTGCTCAATCCTGACCACCGTGAAGCCGCTCGAGAGATGGCACGCAAATCAATTGTATTGCTCAAAAACGATCAGGATCTTTTACCGCTACGCAAAGACCTCAAAACGATTGCAGTCGTGGGCGGCTTAGCGACGGCTGCACGCGATATGCTGGGCGAGTGGGAAATGGTAGGCAGAGCTGAAGATGTCATAACGCCGCTGGATGGTGTGAAAAAGAAAGTCAGTAACACAACACGCGTGCTTTATGCAAAAGGCTGTGAAGTCAGTCGTAGCCGTCAAGCCATGTCCAAAGCAGGCTTTGCTGAAGCCGTTCGCATCGCCAAGCAAGCTGATGTGGTGATTGCAGTGGTCGGTGAATCAGCCGATATGACAGGTGAGGCTCATAGTCGTGCTTCAATTGATTTGCCTGGTGTGCAAGAAGACTTGCTGAAAGAATTACACAAAACGGGCAAACCGTTGGTCGTTGTTGTCACAAGTGGGCGGCCGCTCGCACTGGTGTGGGCAGCAGAGAACGCAACGGCAATCGTGCAGGCATGGCACTTGGGTGTAGAAGCCGGTAACGCCATCGCTGACATACTCTTCGGTGATGAAAATCCAAGCGCGAAACTTACTATAAGTGTGCCACGCAGCGTAGGACAAATCCCAATCTACTACAACCACAAAAACACGGGTCGACCAATCAATCCGCAGAATCCTGCAGACCGCTATAAATCGCGCTACATTGACATAGAAAATTCGCCGCTGTATCCCTTTGGCTATGGGCTATCGTATTCCAAGTTTGAGTATCGAGACTTGCGCGTAAGCCAAAAGGAATTTCGTGCAACAGATACCGTGCGTATCAGCGTTGAGGTCATCAATACCAGCACGCGGGATGGCGAGGAAGTGGTGCAACTCTACGTGCGCGATGACTATGCGTCGATAACTCGACCTGTAAAAGAACTCAAAGGATTTCAGAAAGTCTACATCAAAGCCGGCGAACGCAAGACCGTGGAGTTTAAATTATCAGCAAAAGACCTGATGTTTTTAGGGCGAGACTTTAAGCCTGTGCTGGAAGCAGGGAGTTTCAGCGTGTTTGTGGGTAGCAATTCTCGCGACACTCTGCAAGAGAAAATAGAACTCTTACCTTAACTTGAGCGACCTATCAATTAGGCTATGAAATCGAGTCGTAAAAACCAGAAAAATGGCTCGGCTACGCTGAAAGATGTGGCAAAAATGGCAGGATTAACACCCGCTGCGGTATCCATGATTCTCAATGGACGGGGCAAGTTCAAAGAAAGCACGGTAGCAAAGGTGCGCCGTATCGCCGAGCAGGTAAATTATGTGCCGAACGCCAGTGCCTATCGCTTAGTCAAGCAGCGCACAAACTTAATCGGGTTGCTCGTGCCAAGTATGGTCGAGCCTTTCACAATTGAAATTTTGCGCGGTGTCGAAGAAGCCCTCAAGGGTACACCTTACAATCTGGTCATTTACAGCACCGCTGGCAATGATGAACAAGCTGAAGAGACAATTTATCGCAACATCGCCCGTGGCAAACAGGTCGATGGGCTCGTGGTTCAACTCTTCGATCACACCGAACGGCGCACCAAAGTCTATGCGTCGTACCAATTGCCCTGCGCAGTAATTGAAGCTGACTTAAAGTCTCTGGATTCCGTGTCGGTTGATAATGTGCAAGGCGCATTTGAAGCAACCGATTACCTAATTCGGCAAGGGCGACGGCGCATTGTCTTCCCCTATGCCTCTGCCAGCACCGTGATGAGTGAGCGACTCGAGGGGCATTTGACCGCACTGCGTCAGCATGGACTCCCGATTCAAGATGAACTGCTTATCAAAGTGCTCTATGAAACAGAGGAGAAATTTAATTTCAACGAGGGCGTGAAACTCATGGAAAAGCTGTTGCAAAAAGTCAAGCATGGCGAGATGAAGATGTTTGATGCTGTCTTTTGCGCAAATGGCGACGAGGTAGCTACCGGTGTGGTGCGCACCTTGATTCAGCATCATATTAAAGTGCCGCACGATGTAGCCGTGATTGGCTTCGACGACCAGCCGATTGCTTGCATTGTTACGCCAGCGCTGACAACCGTGCGCCAGCCTATTCGACAAATGGGACGCACAGCCGTAGAATTTCTCTTGCGCCGATTAGAAAACCCCAAACAGTCGCCACAGTCCGTGCGCATTGTGCCCGAGCTCATCATCAGAGAAACAGCATAACTTAGCCTATTTGCCACTGCCTAAGACCAAGACGTCGCGCTACCTGACGCTCGCTGCAAAAAAAATCCGTATTTGCTCGACAAGCAGTTTCGAACAACTATTTTCAAGTAAACGACGCAGAAAGTAGTCAATGCAAAGAATTCTGGCTAAAACCTAAACGAAGTTGTACATGCTTGACACCAGCACATACCTTTCCAAGATTACACTGTCTTTTCCGAAGACGATAAAAATGAGCGATGAGGATTTCTATGCGTTTGCCAAAGAAAACCCGATGCTCAAAATGGAGCGCGACCGCCATCACCACATTATCCTGATGGCACTCACTGGCGGCAACACAGGCAGACGCAATTCTGAAATCATCGCAGAGCTGACACTTTGGAACCGCACTCAAAAGTTGGGCGTCGTCTTTGATTCTTCGACGGGGTTTCGTTTGCCGAACGGTGCGATTCGCTCACCTGATGCCGCATTTGTGCGTAGCGAGCGCTGGCAGGCTTTGAGCGAAAAAGAGCGCGAGACCTTTCCGCCACTGGCACCTGACTTTGTTGTAGAATTGATGTCAAATTCTGATGACCTTGCAGAAATGGATGAGAAGATGAAAGAATATCTGGAGACGGGCACAGCGCTGGGCTGGCTAATTTTCCCGCAAGCTGAAGAAGTGCGCATCTACACGCCAAATGCAGCAGTGCAACTGCTCACCGGCTTTGACCAATCCATTAGCGCTCATCCACTTCTGCCAAACTTCTCGCTGGAACTCTCAATTTTAAGGTAAGTCGTACGCCTCGCAAAGGGATTTGTGTAGAAGTTGAAATCATTCTGGGCGATAGATTGTAAGAGTGTGTGGAATCGGTTATCTTTGATGTACATTCGATTTAATCAAGGAGAGAAAACTCAAAATGTTAAGTTTACTGCAAGTTTTTTCCATATTCTTCTTTGCTCCACCAAGCGGTAACCCAAACGAGACGCCAAATCCGCTGATTCAAATTGTCCCGCTGATTTTGGTGGTCGCTGTGTTTTACTTCTTTATGATTCGTCCGCAGCAAAAAAAAGAAAAGGAGCGGCAAAAGGCACTTGATGCACTAAAGAAAGGTGACAAGGTGGTGACAATTGGCGGATTGCACGGCACAATTGTAGAGATTAATCAAGAAAAGAAGACGGTGGTCATTCAAGCTGCTGACAATATCCGACTTAAATTTGACCGTTCAGCAATTGCTACGGTTGAAAAAACGGAAACAGCCGACAAACTTGAGGCGGCAAAATAGACCGCTTCACACTCAAACCTGATGCGGCACGCACGAATGAAACCTGCAAAACTTGTCTTAGAAAGTGGAGATGTCTTCGAAGGCATATCCTTCGGCTATGACAGCGATGCTGAAGGCGAGGTTGTCTTCAACACAGCTTACACCGGCTACCAAGAAATCTTGACAGACCCGTCCTATGCAGGGCAGATTGTGGTGATGGCGTATCCGCTTATTGGCAACTACGGCACAAATCCTGAGGATATGGAATCGCAAAGGGTTTGGGCGGCGGGCTTTGTGGTCAAGGAACACTCTGAGATTGCAAGCAACTTCACCGCTAGGCAAAGCCTCGATGAATTTCTCAAAATGCACAAGGTATCGGGTATTTCGGGTATTGACACACGACGGCTAGTGCGGCTCTTACGCGAAAAAGGTGCGCAGCGCGGTATCATCACAACGGCTGAACAAAGCAAGGAACATCTGGTCGCACGTGCACGCAGTTTGCCTGAAATGGCTGGCTTGGATTTAGCCAGCGGCGTCTCTACAAAGCAGAGTTATGAATATGCTCTGCCTGAAGACCCACAATATCGAGTAGTAGCGTTTGACTACGGTATCAAGCGCAACATTCTCAATTTGCTCAACCGCTCGGGTTGCAAAGTAACCGTGGTGCCTGCCAATACGCCCGCCGAAGATGTGCTGGCAATGCACCCCAACGGTATCTTTCTCTCAAATGGACCCGGAGACCCAGAGGCGCTGGGCTACGCTATCGAGACGATTCAAAAACTTGCTAATCCGAAATTCGCAAAGCGAGAAATCCCGATATTTGGAATTTGCTTAGGGCATCAACTTTTGGCACTGGCTTTTGGCGCAGAAACTTACAAGTTGAAGTTTGGTCATCACGGCAGCAACCACCCCGTAAAGAATCTTATCACTGGACAGATTGAAATCACAGCGCAGAATCATGGTTTTGCGGTGAGACTTAAATCCATGCCTAAGCACTTGGAGCTCACGCATCTGAACCTGTATGACCAAACCGTCGAAGGCTTTCGGCACAAGAAGTTACCCGTCTTCAGTGTGCAGTATCACCCAGAAGCCTCGCCAGGTCCGCACGACTCACATTACCTTTTTGCGCAATTCATAGCCTTGATGGAAAATTACCGTGATTAGCCACCGCTCTGTGATGTTGCCTTAGAAAAATTATATCGTCGACCTTTCCACTCTGCGCCTTTACCCGACCATATCAGCCGCATGGAATTAAGCGCAATACCAATAAAGAGCAGAATCGAGATAAGGTGAAGCCACACGCTCAGCATGGGCAACTGAAAGCGCTGGGCAACGATAAGTCGCATCAGAATTGCAAGCAGAATTTGAGCAAGTGGTAAGCCAAACCACTCAAGTGAAAACGGGGCAATAAAAAATGAGCCGACAAAGAAAAAATACGGCGCAACGAAGCAGGCAAACATCATCAGCGCAATACCAGTCATGCCAGCGTAGTTATAATTCACACCGGCAAAAAGATTTTTTGAAAAGCCTTTCCAGACATCACTAAACGAGTTATACATTCTGCAACTGACGCTATCGATACCGTTGAAGACCATAGCTTTACCGCCTGCACGCTTTGTAGCTTTCACAAGCCAGACATCTTCTACAAGGGCAGTTCGAACAGCAGCGTGTCCGCCAATTTTTTGGTAGAACTCGCGCCGAAAGAGAATGAACTGTCCGCATGCAAAAGCAAAGGCGGTATTGTGACTCTGCCACACCTGCGACATGGGCAAAAAGCACATAATAAGAAAATGCACCAATGGCACTCCCATTTTTCCCAAAACGACTGCATCACTTGATATGGCACAGCAGTCAGCATATCGGACTTTGTGGTGAGCAGGGTTGCAACAGCACGGCGTGCTGCATCGGGGTTGTGCACCGTGTCGGCATCGGTAAAGAGCAGGAGCTCGCCGCTTGCTGCCTCAGCAAGTTGTTGGCATGCCCACGCTTTTCCAAGCCAACCTTCAGGCAAAGCCTTTCCATCTAAAACCTTCAAGCGCAAATTGCGCTGCTGCAATCGAGCAAGAATTTCGCCAGTGCGGTCGCTGCTGTGGTCGTTGAGGACAATCACTTCAAAGTGCGGATAGTCTTGCGCAAGAAGCGATGAAACACATCGTTCAATGTTTCGCTCTTCGTTGCGTGCAGGCACAAGAATCGAGATGAAAGGCTGCGCTACAGTCGCATCAGAGAGAAAGCGCAAGTCAAAGAGGTTTTTTATTAGGATACCGAAAAAGACAAGCAGACATGCCAGAATGAAGAGTTGATAGTAAAAAAGTATGGATGCGCTGGTCATAGTCTATCTCTCAAAATCGACAAGGGTGCGTGCAGAGTAGATAGGTCAAATCGGGTGCTGGTATTAGGTTGAGAGCATGCCTGCACGGACAAAAAATAGCAGTAGCCGTTGAGGTGTTGCATTAACTCAGGCAGATACCAACAGTTGTAAGGTTGAAGACTGGCGCCCACAGAAGTGAGTGCGACAGAGAAAAAGTAGTAGCTTTTTCATCGTCGTCTCACTTCTTTACAGTGCAGCACAATAAGGTTAGCTGACCGCAAGTTTTTCTTCGGGCTTGAAATCCACGCAGAGCCATTGTCCTTCGAAGTAGGCTTCGTCAGATTTCATGCCTGCAAGGAAGATCGGCAGTGTAACAGTTTTTTGATTATCGCCGATGCGGATAACAAGGTCATCGCCATGCTGCTGTAAGGCAATCGACATATTCACGTCTGAGAGGAAAGGCAGTTTCATGCGCATCTGGAAGTGACCTTCTGGCACTTTCTTAATTTCAATTGGGTTCTCTCGAAAGAAGACCGAAAGTGGGTCGAGGTCACCATAGACTTCTTTTGCCATGAGGCGCAGCATATCGAGACCGACAACTTCGTGCGAGAAGTATGGCACTTTGGAAATTGGAATCGGTGAAAACGCTGCGTGAATTTCATCAATATATTTGTGTTGAATGGCTTTCCATTCGTTGAGGTAGCCAGAATCCTTTTCGGTTGGCAGAATGCGGTTAATGATGACGCGATCGACCGTAATACCATAGAGATTGAGGTAGGTCAGTGCGCGCATAGATTCTTTGATGACCATCTTTTCAGGGTTCATCACAAGCCGCACTGTAGATTTGGAGTTATCGCCGAGCAAATCAATGATGCCTTCAGTGGATGTGAAAAGGTTATCGATGGCAGAAAAGACTTCGGGCGGCGCAACAGTCTTTTCTATTTTGGTAGACATTTTTGAGAGAGGACGAATAATCGGCTTTACAGCGTATTTTTCCACGTTGCGGAGCAATTTCATGACCCAGCCAAAAGTTTCAGGCAAAGAGAGCAGGCGTAAGGTTTCGCCAGTCGGAGCACAGTCAACGACAAGCAAATCATACTTGCCCGATTCATTGTATTGCTTGATGTAAGAGAGCGAGAAGAGTTCTTCCATGCCGGGCAAGATACCAATTTCTTCGGCATAGACGCCTTCGACGCCTTTATTGCGCATCAATTCTGCAAAATGTGCGCGCACCACTTCCCAGTTGTTGTTGAGGTCACTAAACACGCTAACTTCCTGCGCATGCAGATTTTTGACGACCTCCATGGGTTCAGCAGAAAGTTCTGTATCGAGCGAATCGCCCAAGCTGTGCGCAGGATCGGTGGACATAATCAAGGTGCGGTAGCCCATTTCGGCGGCGCGCAACGCCGTGCAAGCGGCAACTGAGGTTTTGCCGACGCCACCCTTGCCTGTAAAGACGATGATTCTCATATCAACAAGAGTTTTCGAACTTCAAGAAAAAACAGAAGAGAGTAAAAACTCGTTTTCCTGCGCTTGCCCGAAAGTATTGCGCCTGCACTACTTTGACGATTTTGCTTTGGAGCCAGAATGTGCGCCACCTTTCTGCGTATGCAATATGCTGCTGTGCGACGCAGTACCATGCTTCCGAGCAGGACGCTGTTGGCGAACTGTCTTGATGCAGTGCGGAATAGCAGGCAGTACAGATTCTATCGCCATTCGGGCATTTTCTGGATTCCCCGGCAAATTAATAATCACAGATTGATTACGAATGCCACTGACCCCACGCGAAAGAATCAGGTTCGGGTTCTTATCACGATTGGCAAGGCGAATAACCTCGGAAAAACCAACCACTTCACGATGAATGACCGATGCCGTTGCATCAGGTGTAACGTCTCGGGCGGAACAGCCTGCCCCACCCGTCGTTACCACAACATCCGCATGCTCGTTATCGACACAATTGACGATTTCATTTGCAATCGCTTTCACTTCATCGGGAACAACTTTCGTGATGATGACTTCATACAAATCCTTTGGAAAAGCGGCGGCGACTTTAGGTCCAGATTCATCTTTGTAGATGCCCTGAAAAGCGCGATCGCTCACCGTAATCACCGCCACGCGAATGAGCCGCTCTTCAACAGCGGAACGGGTATGTTTCACTTGCTCTGCCACGATTGTCAAACAGTTTATGCGTTGTGACTTAGGATATCAACTTCGTTCTTGCAAGAAATTTTTGATTCGGCGAGACCTCGTTCATTTTTCGGAAATATAGAAACTTTTGCAATAAACATCGCAGTGTTTTTAGAGACAAAATCCTTGAGAGCACAGCAAAAGAAATCAAGCATCTAACATACTGCAATTCACAGCACAACTGTAGCCCCGCTGGCGCCAACTTAGTAAATCAACTTATTGATTTCATACTCAAAAATACCTTCTGCGCCAGAGCGTTTAAGTTCAGGAATAAGCTGACGAACCTGTTTTTCTTCCACAATGATTTCGACGGCAACCCACTCCTCTGATGAAAGCGGCGAAATGGTAGGGTTGCGCAGAGCTGGTAATTTGGTCACAAGGGTCTTCAAATCCTCTCGGCGAATGTTGAACTTCAAGCCTACTTTGCCCATAGCGTTAATAGCGCCATGCAATAGCATCGCTATATTTTCAATTTTTTCACGCTTCCACTTGTCGTTCCATGCCTGTTTATTAGCAATAAACTTTGTGTTGGATTCTAAAATTGTCTCCACAATTCGAAGTTTATTAGCTCGCAGCGATGTGCCTGTTTCCGTAACTTCTACAATTGCATCAGCAAGATCGGGCGGCTTGACTTCTGTTGCGCCCCAACTATATTCCACATCCGCTGACACGCCATGCTGTGCCAAATACGCTTTGGTGATATTGACAACTTCGGTAGCAATGCGCTTGCCCTCCAAATCTTTTACGGATTGAATAGGCGAACTTTCGGGCACAGCAAGCACCCAACGCACAGGACGCATAGAGGCTTTGGAATAGACAAGGTCAGCAACTTCAATGACCTGTGCGCCTGTCTCAATAATCCAGTCTTTGCCAGTGAGCCCGCAGTCAAAGGCGCCTTGCTCGACATAACGCGCCATTTCTTGCGCTCGAATAAGAATTGCAGAAAGTTCCTCATCATCAATTGAGGGAAAGTAAGATCGCTCTCGCACAATGAAGTGAAAACCTGCTTTGGCAAAGAGATCGAGCGTAGCGTCTTGCAAAGAACCTTTGGGCAAACCCAATTTGAGGATATTTGGCATATCTGTGTTACAAGTGTTTTTTTGGTAGATAAATGGCGCGCAAGTTACAAGTTACAAGATTAAACAGATTGATAAGAAGCCGAAACTTAGAGGTATTCGGTTAGTGCAGCAGAGTGCTGTGATTCTGAATAGAGCGTCTCACGCGTCCTTGCTTTGATGAGCTTCATTTCCACGCCATCGAAGACAGCATAAGTCGCATGCCGCCAATCCATGTCCCGCAATTGACATAGTAACTTTTCTGATTGCGCAAAGGCAGCAACTTAACAATGTGGCGATGCCCGCAGACGAAATAATCAAATGATGAGCGAGCCAGCTCTTCATTAGCAAATACGACGAGCCGTTCTTTCTCACCGTAGTCTTTTTCCATGTATGTATGCTTGCGCGAGAGCTTTGAGAGATAATCCATCAAGCCTACTCCCAAATCAGGATGGAGCCAGCGATACCATGCCAGGTTGAAAGTGTTGCGCACAAGGGTGCGGAAAATCTTATAGCCAATGTCGCCTTTGCCAACACCATCGCCGTGCACGATGTAGAATAGCTTACCATCAATTTCATGCAAGAGCGCACCATAGTGCGTTTGCACACCGAGTTCTTCCTCAAAGTATTTGCCTAAATAGAAATCATGATTACCAGCAAGGTAGTGCACCTCGACACCACGGCGCACAAGCTCGTAGAGTGCAGCAAAAATCGGAACGGTCCTTTGGGTACAACATGGCGATATTCCATCCAGTAGTCTAAGATGTCGCCAACCATGTAGAGCCGTTTACCTTCTCTACTGATTTCATCAAGCAAAGAGAGCATTAAATCTGTTTTGGCTTCTTCCACGTGCCGCTCTTGCAAGCCAAAATGCACGTCGCTAAAAAAGTAGGTTTTCTTCATCTCGGTCAAAAGGGTTGATCCACACTAAAGGCGTCTTAGCGAGCCTAACGGTGCATCACGGTTATCAAGAATCAATCATCAAAAATACAAGATGCTTCACAAAAGATGCTCATCGCACTAGACGTCTGAATGTAAAAGACATGCTCTGCTCACGGTTGGTTTGCGCAGCAACAGATGTCTGTCATGAATTAGTATGTTATACGACGCCTTCAGCAAGTTTTCTTTGCAAGATACAACACAAAGTTGAACACGGCTCTTGCAGCACCTAACAGAATCAGTTGTCCTGCTTTCGAGCCTGTGCTACAAAGATTGCTGAATCATGTAGCATGTGATGGTGATGGAACGCTGCTCTTGTCAAACCCTCTATTTTTGAAAACCATTTACGCAATTCTTACTTTATTCAGTGTAAACTTGCAAGAGGCGTAATTTCATTTCAAACGGGTTCTGCGATTTGCTAACAAGCGGGCAGGTGCGCAAATCAAACTGCAAAGAACCCGAGCTTATGCAATCTACTTGAGCGGCGTATCACTTCACGGCTTTCATAATATGTTGCAAGCCTTGCCAGAGCGATTGCCAGAGAAAATCAAAGAATGGCTGTTTTGGCTTTCGTTTTAAGGAAATTTTGCCTGTGCGAGCTGGGGTATCTTTCTGATTGGTGTTGTCGCGGTAAATCACGAAGGTATTGGCAATAAAACTTAAGACGCCTTCCATAAAGCCAGCTTTCTCACGGCGGTTTTGTGGCAAAATGTTTAGAGCAAGATTGCGGTAAAGTGCGTGCACAGTACCAGACGCATAACCATTCTTAACGCTAAGATTAAACCAAACCTTTTCGACAGTCCCGCTTGAAAACGAGACGCGGGCTTCCGAGGCAGCAAAGGCATTGAGTGCAGTGACATCGAACTTGCCTAGCCGTCCATGCAAGCGCATGTCAAAGGTCTCAGATAAGAGTGGCATTTCAAGATGAGCATAAATCGCACCAGTACCTAAGAGCCATGCGCTGGCATCAAGTATGGCGGGCGTGCGCGGTGTCATTTTAAGAGAATCATTGGTGAGGTTTGTGGCTGTTGCCGCAATGCGTTCGAAGGACAAGGCGCAAGGCTTATCAGCAGGATTTTGCACACGATAGCTGACGCGCCCATTCTGTACAGTAAGTGTGTCAATGCGAATCGGAAGCGGGAGGCTGCGAAAAGCCTCATTTGGCATTTTCGGAGTAAAGGAGTGTTTGGGCAAAGGATAGCGTTTATCCGTTAAGACGTCAAGAGAGAGTCCTTCGATATGCAGATGACGCGCCAGTGCACCTGTACCAAAAATCAGACTGCGATAGTCAATGCCATGACATGCTAAGTGTGGCAAAAAGAGCTTAAAGCGGTCAGTGCGTGTCTTGGAGCGTTTGAAAAATTCTGTGTCAGAGACGCGCGGCGCAAGCCAAAGCGAATCAATGACAAGACTGGAATCTCGGGTGGAAAGGCGCATTTGCGCAAAGCGCACATCATAGAGTGAGTTGGGAATGGGGTTGCGGTATGGCGTGATAAGGAGCCGAATGTCTTCAATGCTCACCGCTTCATTGAACGATGGTGCTTTGAGGTTCAGCCGAATGGTATCGGCATGCATTGAGAGCGTGAGCGTATTTTGCTCTTCGAGAGCAACGCCTTCATAGCCAATTTCTGCATCAGTGATTTCAATACGGTCGATTTGAAAACGTGGTAAGAGTGCATCAATTGCCCTATCGAGTAGCGTTGGTTCTGGCAAATCTTGAGCAAGAACGGCAGTGATACTATCGCGTTGCTCATGACTTTCATAGCTACGATAGACAAAATATGGCGCTGTAATCACAATCTGCTCAACTCTAAACAATCGCTGTGTGAGAATTTCGCGCCAGTGCGGACGAAGAATTGTAATGGATTCGACATAGATGTCGTGATATGCTACATTCGGATTTTTTTCACTTCGAATCGGCACGAGAGAGACATCTTGCGCTTGAATGGTATCCCCATCTATATCGAAGGTAAAACGGCTAGCTTGAAGCGTGTAAAGGCTATCGCTAGCGGCAATCACAGTACGGGTCAGGCGGTCAGCAATAAACTCTTTGAGATAGAATCTAGAATAGAGCGTAACAGCAAGTACAAGCAGCAGGAGCAAGCAAAGCGGCAGCACAAACAAGATGAATGCGACGTGTCGCCAAAAGCGTAGCATGCTCTGTTGTGCGTGCACCGTTGGCATCTCTTATCACTTGAGTTGAAGAGCAATATAGCGCCGCATGCTGCTCAAGAAAAATGTGAGGCTTTCATGTGCCAGAGGCAGATACTTCTCGTAAGCTAAGCACTACATTCCAAGCTGCCTAAAAAAGATGTAGCTTTTGCATAAATTTCGCCGCAGAAAAGCACAAACTCATATCTATCACACAACAAAACAACCTGGATAGGAGTGGAAGGATGACAATCTACCAACGAAGGGTCGTGCAACTGCTATGCACGGCTTGTATTATTCTTTCAGCTACGCCCTATCTCTTTGCACAGGAGACAGGTGAAATTCGCGGCATTGTGACCGATGCCTCGGATAGTTCGCCCATCATTGGAGCCAGTGTGCTTCTCCCTGACCTGAAGTTAGGTGCCACGACAAACCTTAACGGCGAATTTATCATTCGCAAAGTGCCAGTAGGGACTTACAACATTACGGCGCGCTATGTGGGCTATAAGCCTCAAACCAAACAGGTAACTGTAGCAGCAGGCGCGACGGTAAGTGTGGAGTTTAGCCTCGCGCAAAGCAGCGTGCAAGCTGATGAACTTGTCGTGACAGGGCAGGGCACTGTAACCTCCAAACGCCAGCTCCCAACAGATGTAGTGACAATTTCTACAAAAGACATTGAGCGGACAGCAGCTCAATCGCTTGATCAGCTCTTGCAAGGACAAGTGCCGGGTCTATCATCGTTCAATGCTCAGGGATTACCGGGTACAGGCGCGCGTATTCAAACACGCGGCATAAAGAGTGCGCTTTCAAACACGACCCCTGTGATTTATGTCGATGGTATTCGCGTCGATAATGGCGACAATTTCCGTCTTGCTGATGGCACTGGCGGTGCAGTCTCTTCAGCCTTAGCGGATTTGGTCATCGGAGACATTGAGCGTGTGGAGGTCATCAAAGGCGGAGCGGCATCCACGCTCTATGGTTCCGAAGCCGCTAATGGTGTGATTCAAATTTTTACCAAGAAAGGTAAGCCTGGTGAAGCGCGTTTTCGCTTTACAACCATTAACGGCGTCGATGTGCCTGAGACACGCTTCACGTTTGAAGAAGGAACACGCACAACGCTTTACCGTCCTGCATTTTTCAACCGTCAGGTTATCAATGTTACAGGGGGCAGCGAAGCCTTGACCTACAATGCCTCAGGCAGTGTGCAGAACACGCCTGGGGTTTTCAAGGGTGATGAACTCTTCAACACGCTTTACAATTTCACAGGGGGCTTTCGCGCAATTCTTTCGCCAAAAAGTGAGCTCGAGTTCACGGCAGCTTACACGCGAAACCAGTTTGGTCGTGCACTGCTGAACAACTCGTATGATGCCTCTCCACTCTCTGCAATGGAAGCCGGATCGTTCTTTGCGCCAGGCAATTATGTGGCTGGTCCCGGCTTTACACAAAACCGTGATAGCATTTTGCAATTTCTGTTGCTGCCGAATCTGCGTGAGACAGTCAATCGCTTCACGAGCGGTATTGCTTTTAGTGTTGTGCCTGTAAAGGAGTGGACTAATACTTTCCGCTTTGGCGTAGACTATCGCAAAAATGAGCAGCGCAATCTCTACCCTGTAGCCGCTATTGCCTCTGGACTGATTTCACCGCCAAGTTCACTTTCGCGCTCAGAGCGTGACTACCTGACACTCACGATAGAGTATGCAGGGTCATACAAATTGCCAGATATCGGTATCGTCTCGCAGACGCTCTCGTTTGGCGCTCGTGGCTTCAGGGTCGAGGATCGAGAGTTTGATGCAGACGGACAAAATCTTGCGGCAGGCACGGAAGACTTTGATAACTCGGCTATCATTAACTCACGTGAGAGCAATCAAGCGCTCTTCAATGGTGGGATTTATCTACAAGATCAAATCGGCATTGCAGACAATCTTTTTATCAACCTTGCCGCACGGGTTGATGTCAATACCGCTTTCGGGGCAGAAGTTGGCACGCAGATTTATCCTACAGTTGGCATTGCCTACAACATTGGCGATGAAGCCTTTTTCCCAGCAGGCATCAAAGATGTGCTCTCGAGTCTGAAACTGCGTGCAGCGTACGGCAGAACGGGTTTCTTCCCCACGCCTTTTGCACGCGACCGTACATTTATCGTGGCACGCAATACCGCAACCACAGCAGGCATTAACTTTGGTAATCCAGGCAATCGCTCACTCGGTCCTGAAATCACGACCAGTTTCGACTTGGGCTTCGATGCAGGGCTGCTGAACGACCGTGTGGCTGTGGAGTTTAGCTACTACACGCAAACAACCGATGCTGCCCTGTTTGACTTTCCGCAAGATCCAGCAGGGGGACGCATCACACAACTCCGAAACATTGGGCAGATTCGTAACCGTGGCATTGAACTCTCTGTGCGTGCTGTCGTCTATCAATCGCCTACGCTGGATGTGGCGCTGCGTGGTGCCGTCTCAACAGTCGATAACTTACTTGTGAGTCTCGGCGGCGCTGCACCATTCACAATCGGCGGGTTTGCCTTCTTGCCGATGCGCGCTGAAGAAGGAAGACCGCTGGGCGCCTACCAAGTTACCGTGCCTAAGCCAGATGAAGATGGACAATTCACGGGAGATTTTACGACCGAACTCTATGGCTCACCGACACCCACCGTCATTGGCTCATTCGGTCTCGATCTTACACTGTTCAAAGACTTCACCTTCTCTGTGTTTGGTGAGTTTGCAGCTGGACACTACACACTCAATCAAGCCTTAGACACACGCTTCTATCAAGGCTATAACGACCTGATTGGCGAACCTATTCCAGACAACGCCACCCCACAGCAGCAAGCTGAGATCTCACGACGCAATTATGAAAATGGCAAACTGCCGAATGATAACTATGTTACAGACAACGCCAGCATCTTGCTGGTACAACCAGCAGACTGGATCAAAATCCGTGAGATTTCCGCACGCTACCGCGTACCGCAAACAATCTTGAACAACATCGTGAGCAGCGTGGTGCTAAGTTTCAATGTGCGCAATCCATTTGTATTTGGCACGCGCACAACAGGTGCAGACCCCGAACTTGGAACCGTACGCTCTGGGCGTCAGGTAGATTTGGGCGGTGTAGCGAACCTAGCAGTCTCACCGCCAATTCAGTATCGCTTCGGCATTGAAATTACACCGTAAAGTCTGAGGCACAATTAACCACAACTAAAAGTTTTAAGGACCTCAAAGATGAAAAAACTCTCTCGTTCAAAATGCCTAGCACTGCTGCTGATGCTGAGCGTTGCAATCAGCAGTTGCTACTTAGACCCAACAGGCGTAGAGAATCCGTCCGTTACAGAAGAATCACTCTTAGCAAACCCGAAGGGGGCAACGACAACCCTCATCAACGGTCTGCGCCGTCAGTTTGCATTTGCTCTGGGGGCAACAATTATCACAACGGATATCGTCTCGGATAACATTGACCATGTATTCGTGACGCTCTCGCCGCTCATTGATGATCCACGTGCCATTACGCCGCTGGATTTAACAATTAACACAACAGCCTCGACAGGCTGCTATTTCAATTTGCAGCGGCTCAAGGCGCTGGCGGATTTCGGCTTAACACAACTTGTGCCCAACGACCCTGATGCCACACTAGGACAAATTGCTGAGATTCGCACTTACAAAGGCATGGCGCTGTTGATGCTCGCTGAAAATTTCACGCATTTTCCGCTGACGGAGTTGGGGCAGCCTGTGCCCGCGGCGGTCGCTTTGGATTCTGCAATCGCAGAGTTCAATGCTGTACGCACACTCGATCCGGCACGGGAGCAGCAAATGCGCATCGCACTGGCGCGAGCCTTTCGTCTAAAAGGTGATAAAGCTCAAGCGCGTGCCAATGCACAAGCCGTAGACTTGATCACAGCCAGCAGTTCAATTCTCTCGGTCTCCTTCACAGAAGGGATCTTGGATAATGATGTGCAGGTCTACGCTTTTCTGCGTACTTCCGAAGACTTGCAGCCTTTGCCTCGTCTGGATTTTCTTGATCCGAAGTATCCCTACCGCGATACCCCGCTGCAAGCCTTGAAGCCTGAAGAAGCGCCACTGATCTTGGCAGAAATTGCCATTTCAGACAATGACCTTGCTGAAGCACGTGCGCAGATGCGCGCGGCAATTGCACTTGCGCTGAGTCGCCCACCTGTGCGCAACCGTGTAACGGGCGATACACTTATCAATGATCCGGACCGCCGACGCCGTGGACGACCGAACAATTCTGCATTTCGTGTGCGTGCAACGGATAATCCTGCCCGCGGTGACACGACAGCCCGGGCAGGGCTCATTCTGCGCCGCAGCGGTAGCCCTGTTCCG
The DNA here is from genome assembly GCA_002763895.1 of [Chlorobium] sp. 445. Lineage (NCBI taxonomy): Bacteria > Pseudomonadati > Chlorobiota > Chlorobiia > Chlorobiales > Chloroherpetonaceae > [Chlorobium] sp. 445. The sequence continues at coordinate 67,434 of NSLH01000010.1, read as the reverse complement.
ATCTACAACATCTCGCGCACCAGCATTCGCAACTCAGATATTGATGCGTTGCCACCAAACGATGTACGCGCACATTTGCGTATGCTGTATTTGCTGCGTCAAGAAATTTTCTTTTTGGAAGGGCGTCGTATGAGCGATTTAGGTATTCGCTTGCCTGTGATGCAGCGGCAAATTGAAGGTAATCCAAATATGCCGCCTAATAGCCCAGGCACAAAAGTCGTTGTCCCAGATTACATTCCGCCGGGCACAGAGCTGGACGCTTTCACGATTAACGCAGCAGCAAACCTTGTAACCGTGCGGCACGATATGAACTTCATCTTGGCTGACAATAAAGTCTCGCCTTTTCCAATTCCATAAACGGCTCGTAGAACAGAGCAATGCAGTCCCGCTTCGGCGGGACTTTTTCTTTCAAATAGTTTTTGATGAGAAATGCCGATACGGTATTTTTGGCGCTTCAAGCAAGCATGAAAGCATCAAAACCATTAAGCGATATATGCCGCAATTAGGGCACTGCGTCGTGTTAGGCGGCGGAGGATTTGTTGGATCACATGTAACCACAGCACTCGTCAGACATGGTTACAAAGTAAGCGTCTTCGGAAAGCGCAATTCCAGACGAACCAATCTCTTACATCTACTCGAGCACATTAGTTTAGTAGAAGGTGATTTTCACAATGAAAGGGATTTGGAGCATGCGCTCGATGGTGCGGAGTATGTCTTTCATCTCATCGGTGCTACACTTCCGGCAACTTCAAACGACAACCCGATTTACGATGTAGAAATGAATCTGATTAGTACGCTGCGGTTGCTCAAACTGTGTGTGGCGCGAAAAGTAAAGAAAATTGTATTTGTCTCTTCAGGTGGAACCGTGTATGGTTCGCCGCAATACACGCCTATAGACGAGCAGCATCCGACGCAGCCTATATGTTCGTATGGCATCACAAAGAAAGCAATTGAAGACTACCTTTTCATGTACTACACACTCTATGGATTAGACTACACGGTGCTGCGTCTTGCTAATCCATACGGTGAGCGGCAAAACACGCAGCATGTTCAGGGGGCGATTGCAGTGTTTTTGAGAAAAGCATTGGATAATGAACCCATTGAAATCTGGGGCGATGGAAATGTAGTACGGGATTATGTCTATGTCGGCGATGTTGCAGATGCATTTGTACGCGCACTTGAAACTTCCGCGCAAAAGAAAGTTTTTAATATCGGCTCAGGGGAAGGGCATTCACTAAACGACTTGCTTGAGCTTATCTCGACAATTCACGGTCGAGCGCTAAAAGTCAAATATCTGCCGCCGCGCAAAGTCGATGTGCCTATCAATGTCTTGGACATTTCACGAGCACGCATACATCTGGGCTGGCAGCCTGAGACACCGCTGCACGTGGGTATCAAAAAATTTTACGATTACCTCAACGCCCAACGCTACGCCGAGAATGTCGGATAACTCGCAGATTACGCTCTCTGTTTTTTCCCAGCTTACTACGACGAAGATAACATTGGCAAGGTGGTCGATAAAGCCGTGTCCGTGCTGGAGTCTTTAAGGCTCAAAGATTATGAAGTGATTATCATTGAAGATGGTAGCCCTGACCGCACAGGCGAAGTGGCAGATGAACTGGCACGTAAATACGCGCGCGTGAGAGTTATTCATCACGAAAAAAATATGGGCTATGGCGCAACACTGCGAGATGGATTCTATGCGGCAAAGTTCGACTACGTCTTCTACTCCGATGGCGACAACCAATTTGACTTGGAAGAACTGCGGAAGTTTGTTGCACTTATTCCATATAGCGACATTATTATCGGGTATCGCATCAGCAAGCAGTATTCACAATGGCGGCGCTTTACATCGTTTGTCTATAACTACATTCTACGGCGCTTGTTTGATGTAGACTATATGGATGTAGATTGTGCATTCAAACTCTTCAAAACCGAGCTCTTTAAGAAGATTGAAATCGAGTCCAAAGATGCATTTATTGATGCTGAAATTATGCTTAAAGCCAGACTCTTGGGCTACACGGTAACAGAAATTGGTGTTAAACACTTGCCGCGTCTTGCAGGTGTCTCTACAGGTGCAAAACCCAGCGTAATTTTCCGCACAATTCGAGAGATTTACAGGTTTTACAAAAAGTACGGCAAGCAAATTGCTGCCTCAAAACATAAAGGAAGATGAGACAAGAAGCTGAAGAGAAAATAGACTTCGATGCCTTTGCTAGGGACTATGACAAAATTATGGCAAATCAACTAAAAGGCTTTGGTGAAGAAAGTGCTTACTTTGCAGAATACAAAGTGCGTCTTGTCAAAGAGCGACTTCAAAAAACTGCATCGCCTTTGCCAAAGCGTATTCTTGAATTCGGTTGTGGCACTGGCAGAAATTTAACCTTTCTTCAAACCTACTTCCCTGACGCAATCATTGAAGGCTGCGATATCTCATCAGAGAGTTTGAAAGTTGCTGCAGAACGTGCGCCTGATGTTGAGCTTTACCTGTTGCAGAAAGAGATGCCAAAGAAGCACTACGACCTGGTCTTTGTCGCCTGCGTCTTTCACCACATTGCACCCGCAGAGCGCGCAAGTGCGTTTGAGCAAATCTACGCGATGATGAATCCGGGCAGCGAGCTTTTTATCTTTGAGCATAATCCTTACAACCCTGTTACACGCCACATGGTCAATACCTGTCCATTTGACAAGGATGCAATTTTGCTGACACCAGGGGAGCTGGCGAAACGCACAAGAGCCGCAGGGTTAAATTTGCTTGAGACCCGATACGCACTGTTTTATCCTGCATTTCTAAAAGTTTTGCGCCCAACCGAAGACTACCTTGGTTGGTTACCATTAGGCGGTCAATACTACGTTCGTGCAGTAAAATGACTGAACTTGCTATTGACTCCCTCGATACATTTTTCCCGCGCCTCATGCCAGCACGTCAATGGGATTTACAAGCTGCAAAATATGCGCAAAATGCTCTTCCATCTGCGCCGCCTCTAGTTGGTATGCAGCCAACCGACTCAGGTATATCGTATCGTGCCTTAGGTGCAACTGATGATGCAGGATTACCTTACCTTCTACCAAAGCTTGCCAATCTTTTGCACCTTTCGCTTGGTGAAGCATGGACACTGTGGTTCTTCAGCATTCTCTTGCTTTCGTATGCACTCGGCATTTACGGAATGATGCGACTGCTGACATCACCAATGGTCAAGGTGTTTTACCTGAGTCATCTGTTGATTGTGACTGTGCTTACAGTGATGGTAGGAGATGTCTATGCGTTATCCGCATGTCTGGCAATTGCTGCCGTGCCCTTTGCACTACGGTTTTTCACTAACATGACGGATGACCGTCGCTGCCGTGCAAGTCTTGCCGTACTGTTTGGTGCAGGCATCATATTCGGCTGGGCACATGTGATTCGCTCGCATGCTGCTACAGGATTGATATTGTTTATAATAACGCTGTTACTGTTTGCCATGCAAGTGTCTTGGCTAAAGCGCATGATACTTATAGCATCGCTGTTGTTCGGGTTTCTCGTGCCACAGTTCTATATGAAAACTGTCTTTGACGCGCGCGATGCCTTTCTCAGTGCGCAGGTAGGTTATCGCTCCTTAGCTCGTCAGCACCCTTTTTGGCATTCCATCTATTGCGGTCTTGGTTTCTTGAGCAACGATTATGGACTAGCTTACAAAGATGAAATCGCAGAAAAGATGGTGCGTCAAGTAGCGCCTCATGCAGAGTTTTGTTCGCCAGAGTATGAAACTGTGTTGAAGTTGGCTGTGATTGACCTGATAAAGGAAGACCCGACATTTGTGGTACTGACACTATTGGCTAAGTTTGGTCTCATTCTCATCTACTTTTGCTTATTTGCAAATGTAGGGCTATTTGCAGCGATTCGCTATCCCAAACCCTGGCAAATTGAATTGGCGTTTGTGTTAGCCTTGGGGTTTAATGCCCTTTTTGGTCTCTTGGTGATGCCGCGCTTTTCTTATCTGTTGGGCTTCATTGCGTTTGCAGTGCTTTATAGCGCAGTAAGTCTTGATGATGCACTGCGTCAAAGAGCAGAGAAAGCTGTAGCATCTCTTCAATAACTATATCTTACCACGCGCTCGCTCGAAATACTCAAGTCCTACAATCCATGAAAGCGCAGCCACTGCACAACTGACAATGATGATGATGGATATCAAGCGAGATGATTCAGCAGTGCGTGCTGCCTGTTCTGCGGTTTGAGAAGCACTGCGCAGGGCAAAATTGACGAGTGTATCAAAGCGTGCAGTAAGTGTGTCATCAAGCGGTAAGAGACGAGTGCGGAAAATGTGGTAGGCTTCGTCTTTGCGACCCAAACGTGACTGTTGAATCATCTCTCGGCTAATAGAGAGATAGCGATCGTGAATGACTTTGGTTTGCTCAAAAAGAATCCGCTCTCGGTCGGAAAGCATAAGTTCTAAGTAGGCACGTTCGTGTGCAGCATAGCTTTCTTCCTCCGCTTTGAGAAAGGCTTCTTGCCGTGCCATATCGGCTGAGTCGCGGGCAAGCAAATGCCGCAATTCATGAATCTGGTAGTCAGAGACATCCGTGCTCATACTTGAGACATGATACACGCTGGGTAACATCACTTGCACGATCTCAATGGCTTCAAGACCAACCTTGCTTTCATAGTTCAGAGTATAGAAATTCGAAAAAAGCAGCAGGGCAAACACGAAAAGTGTAAGTGTATGCTTCTTGACAATAGACCACATTTGTGCAGCAAGATTGACTAAAGGGTTACTGGTTGTGTTTAGGAAGCCAATGCAGCACAACGCGTCCGACATTGGAGAAATAACGCTTTGCGACGCGCTGCACATCCTGCAGTGTGATGCATGTAGCTCGTTCAAACTCACGGTTGATTTCAGCGGCGCTACCAAAAAAAGTGTGAAAGTAAGCAAGGTTATCGGCAATGCTTCGCACTGCAGAAAAACTCTTTAACAAACCCATTTCGTAGCCATTCTTGGCTTTCTGCAATTCCTCTTCTGAAAGCTCGCCATTGACAAGGCGCTGGAGTTCAGCATCAATTTCGCGCTCCAACTCTGAAAGCGAAGTTCCTTGTGCGGCAATCGCATTGATGAAAAAAGACCAGGATGCTCTCCGGGCGCAGCAAGGGCACTCACGGATTGCGCCAGCTGTTTGGTGTGAACCAAGTTGCGATAGAGCCGTGAGCTGCGCCCATCGGCAAGCACGCGACTAATTACGCCAAGCACATCAGCATCAGGATTTTTTACATCGCAGATGCGATAGGCAATGAAAAGCCCCGCAAGTTGTACATTGTCGTAAATCGTATCGCGCACTTCTTGCGTCAAGGGTAAGTCAAAATCGGATGGACGGACAATATCTTTGCCACGTGGAATATCGCCGAAGTAGCGTGTGACCAGTGCCTCAGCTTCATCTGCAGTAACATCACCAGCTAAGACAAGCGTCGCATTGTTGGGCACGTAGTATGTGTTGAAAAACTCTTTTGCCTCTTCAAGTGTGGCAGCATCTAAGTGTGCCATAGAGCCAATGGTCGTCCAGCGATAAGGATGCTGAAAGTATGCGCGCTCATGCAGCTGTTCATAGACCGTGCCATAGGGCGCATTGTCGTAGCGCATGCGCCGTTCTTCTTTGACCACTTGTCGCTGGTTTTCGAAATTCTCTGCACTCAGGTCAAGGCTCATCATCCTGTCAGATTCTAACCACAGTGCAAGCTCGAGTTGATTAGAGGGCAGAATCTCAAAGTAATTCGTACGGTCTTCGTTGGTGGTACCGTTAAGTGTGCCGCCAGCACGTTGGATGTAAGCAAAATGCTCGGTCTTGCCAACATGGCGTGAGCCTTGGAACATCAGATGCTCGAAAAGATGTGCAAATCCAGTGCGGTCTGGCCGCTCATTTTTTGAGCCAACATGATACCACAAATCAACAGCGACAATAGGCGTGGTATGATTCTCATGCACAATGCAGTGTAAGCCGTTTGGCAAAGTAAATTCCGAAAACTCAACAGGGCGCATCGTCAAGGCGAGTTGGTGTTATTAAAATTTTTTTGCACTTATGATGTCTTTGCTAACAGATTGCGATGGCTTATACAGGCTCAGAAAGTCCGTTAAGCAAGGCTTTTAGGCGAATCGAGAGTGCCGTGAAAACAAGCAGTACATTGGCGTTGCGAGCAAGCTGATAGAGAGCATCCTCAACAGCCGCTGCTGCAGCATCAAAATCTGCGTTTGGAAACGCCCGCGAAAACTTTGCAATAGTCTCTGCAATATCGCTGTTGATAAACTCTGTCTCGGCACCAACCATGCGGTAGCGTTGTGCATCTTGAAAAATCAAAAGCAAATCTGAAAGCACCCGGACTTGTTCATCTCTTGATGCATCTTTCTTGGCTAAAGCCTCAATTTGTCGAATCATATCAAGTTCCCTACCCGAGCCAAGTATCGCACGCAACCAGTCAAGCGCTGTATTACGCAATTGCTGTTCGGTAGGTTCTGTAAGCAAATTCTGTGCTTTGTAAAAATTTCCACGCGCAAAACTTGATGCAAAAGCCAGTTGCGCAGGTGATGCACCTGATGAACGCAGTCGCTCTGCCATGTCAGTGGCAGAAAGTGCAGGAAAACGCACAGGCTGACAGCGTGAGACAATGGTCGGCAAAAGTTGCTCAAAGCGCGACGTGGTGAGAATAAAGAGTACAAAGGGCGGAGGCTCTTCTAAGACTTTAAGTAGTTTGTTGGCTGCTGTCGTATTCATGCGTTCGGCTTGCGAGATCAGATAGACGCGCATTTTGTCGTTGCGTGGCTTATAGTGCGATTTACGAATCAACTCTTCAATTTGCTCAGCTAAGATGCCCATAGATTTTTCCATCTGCATCTTGAAGTAAGGATTGCGGCTTTTCTCCATAAAGAGTTGTTTGTACTCTGCCAGGGCACTTTCTTGTCTCTCACGCTCTTTGCTGGTCTCTGAAATATCTTTGACGAGCACACCTTCTATTGGGAAAACATACTCGAGATTCGGATGTGTAAGGTTAGCAAATTGCTGACAACTTTCGCATTGGTCGCAGGCTTCAGCGCGTTGGAGCGCCTGAGGATCAAGACAGTTAAGCATTTTTGCAAACTCCAATGCAATCGCATCCTTGCCTACACCATCCTGACCAATAAAGAGGTACGCATTAGGCAAACGACCAGTCTGCGCTGCACGACGCAGCACGGCAATTTGCTGCTTTTGTCCAATAATCTGTGCCCAACTCATCAGAAGGTAGGATTTGATTTAGTGTGAAGTTACACTAAAATGCTCTGAATTATCATCGGTTAGCGTAACGGTATCGTATCTCTGAAGAGGCAACGCATCACGCAGCTTTGTCTACACTGAAATCAATCCCCAAAAACGATGCGTTGTGTAGCGCGTGTGGGGCGTTCGGCATACTGCAGTTCATAGAGTTTGTAATAGAGCCCACGCTTTTGCAGCAATTCCTGATGCGTGCCCATTTCGCGAATAACACCTTTATGCAGCACGATGATTTTATCAGCTTTCTGAACAGTTGAGAGACGATGCGCAATGATGATCGAGGTTCTGCCTTGCATCAATTTTTCCAGAGCGACTTCAATGAGCTGTTCTGTCTCGGTATCAACAGAACTTGTCGCTTCATCGAGCACTAAGATTTTAGGATTGTAGACCATGGCGCGCACAAATGAAATGAGTTGTCGCTGACCTGTGGAGAGTGCACTGCCACGCTCTTGTACAGCATAGTTATAGCCATTTGGCAATTTTTCAATGAACGAGGCAGCCCCTACAAGTGATGCGGCGCGTGCGATCTCGGCGTCCGTAATCTTCGGATTGCCCAGCGTGATGTTGTCGCGTACAGTGCCAGAAAAAAGAAATACATCTTGCAGCACCACACCAATGTGCTGGCGCAAAGCCCGCTCAGGAATCCGACGAATGTCAATGCCGTCAATCAGAATTCTGCCCTTTTGCGGCTCATAAAACTTGGAGAGCAAGTTAATGATGGTCGATTTGCCGCTGCCCGTTGCGCCTACCAGTGCAATTTTTTCACCCGCTTTAGCTTCAAACGAAATATCATGCAAGACCCAGTTGTTGTCGACATATGCGAACGAGACGTGCTCAAAGCGAATCTCACCACGAAGGTCTTTCGGCACAACTGGCGTTTCTGGCTCCTTGATGACAACATTTTGGTCGAGCAATTTGAAAATGCGCTCTGCGCTGGTAACCGCGGTCTGCATGATGTTGAACTTATCGGAAAGGTCTTGCAGCGGGCGGAAAAAAAGTGCAATGTATTGCACAAAAGAAATGACGACACCAAGCGTAAGTGAATGCTCCAGAAGGCGATAACTGGCGTGCCAAAGAATCAAGCCTAAGGCAATAGCGGAAAGCAATTCAATGGTAGGATAAAAAATGGAGTAATACCACACGGAGCGAATGTTGGCGTTGCGGTGTGCGGCATTGATATCGGCGTGTTTTTCAAATTCTTTTTGTTCGCGTCCAAAGAGTTGGACGGTTGCCATGCCTGTGATGTGCTCTTGCAAAAATGCGTTGAGTCGTGCCACTTCGGTGCGCACATCTTGATAGGCTAAGCGCACATATTTTTTGAAGACCATAGTTGCCCAAAACATCAGCGGCAAGACGCTAAATGAGACAAGCGTGAGTTGCCAATCCAAAATGAACATCATCACGATGATAAAAGTCAGTTGAAACACATCGCCAAGCAAGGAGACAAGTCCGCTGGAGAGCATTTCGTTAAGTGTTTCAACATCGTTGGTTGCGCGTGTCATCAAGCGACCAATCGGATTGCGGTCGAAAAACGAGAGTGAAAGTTTTTGAAGGTGCGAGAAAATATCGAGGCGCAACTGCAGCACAGCTTTTTGTCCCAAGAGCTGTGTTAGATATGTACTGCCAAACTGTGCCAGTGCTTCTGCAGCAAGCACACCTAAGAACAGCAAGCTAACCGCAAAAAGTCCTGCATAATCGCCAACAGCAATATGTGCATCGACGGCAAGTTTGGTAAGGTAAGGACGCAGCGGCGAGAGCATGGCAGCGCCGATGGTTAATGCCGTAGCACTGACAAGCAGCAGCGGATAAGGCTTAACATACCGATAGAGCCGACGCAGTAAAAGCGTGTCAAGAATGTTGCCAGAAGGCACATCAGAATCAATCTGCAGTCCTCTCTTGGTCTTGTCTTGGTTACTCATTCGGGCGGGTTACTCAGTTTAGAGTCGGATTTTGGTTGCTCCACTTCAACATGGTTTGAATGCAAAAGCTATGAAAAGGAACAGTGGAAGTAGGAAAAAATTTCTTATTGCGCGTTGCATCAGCTTGTGCTATGGTGCGCGTTTGATACTGCAGCCTCGCGCCGTGGTAACTGATGTCGGCACAGGTACGCCTGCAAGATAGGCGGCAATCGCTTCCTCTAAGTCTTTTTGCACGACCCTTTCTTCGCGCTGATTGTCATCGATGCGTCCACGATAAATCACCTTGAAGTTTGCATCGAGCAAGAATGCCTCAGGCGTTACCTTTGCGCCAAAAATATCACTGACGCGACTCTCGCCATCTTTGAGCACTGGAAAAGTAAATTCTCTTTCGCGTGCATGTATGCAAACCTCATCAAAGGATTCGGTAGCATTAGGATTGATAGCAACGAACTCCATCAGGCTCTGACGAGCAAGCTCAGCCAGTTTAATAAAGCGCGCGTTGTAAGCGTTCGACACTGGGCATTGTGTTGATATAAAAACGATGATAAATCCTTTTTTGCCTTTTTGTGCGTAGAGCGAATAACTCTCCCCTGAAATACTGGTCAAACGAAAGTCAGGGGCAATGTTGCCGGGCTGCAAGCCTGTGGGCTGAGCAAACAGGAGATTTGTCCAGCAAACCAAAGCAAGTGCGCACGTGCGCAAGGTCAATTGTACAGATGAAAACTGACGTCGCATCATTTGTGATGTGTTAAGTGACTGCAGCAGGCTTTTCATGACCACTACGAAATTTAAACAGTAAGTTATACGAGTTTAAGAGCCGCTCTAACGTCAGCTCAAATGGTAGATACGATAGTCCCAGTTCATGGCAAGATTTTGTGTTGTCGTAAAAGAGCGTGCGCTCTGAAAGCCTGATGCTATCGAGTGTGATAGGACTGCGAAGCCCAGCGAGGCTGGAGAAAAATTCTGCACCCAACGCAATAAGTCGTCCAAGTCCGCGGCTAAGTGCAACGGCGCTGCGGCTACGTCCGCCATATCCTGCCAAAATTTCAAAAAGCTCTTGGTAGCGCAAGTTTTTTGAGACCACAATATAGCGTTCACCACACTTGCCTTTTTGCCATGCTAAAATGTGTGCCGTAGCAACATCGGCTATATCAACGAAACCTGCACCGCCAATAGGATAGAACGGCACTTTCCCAGCAAAGACATCGCGCAGAAGTTGCGATGCAGAGTTCTCTATGCTGTGCGACCTACCGACAACAATGCCTGGATTGACCATCACGGCATCCAGACCTTCAGCAACACCGCGCATGACTTCAAGTTCAGCTAAATACTTCGAAGCCATGTAGCCAATACGCATCTGCCAGCTTTGAAAAATGGTATCCTCATTGCTGAGCGTGCCATCACCAATTGACCCAACCGCAGCGGTGGAACTGGTGTGAATCAATCGTTTGACCCCATTTTTTAAGCAAGCATCGACACATTGCGTGTGCCGACAACATTTGTCTCGTAAAGACGGCGATACTGGCGCTGCTCAAACGAGACTAAGCCTGCAGTGTGAAACACCACGTCCATCTCTTTTGTGGCTTTCCAGAGCGATGGCGGGTGCGTAACATCACCTTGAACAAAGCGCACAGGCAAGGAAGCTAGCCGTCTGATGGGTGAAGTCTTGCGTGTAAGTGCATAGATTGAGCTGTCACGCAGAGGAAAGCGGCAAAGGGCGTGAAGAAGTGCAACGCCAATGTAGCCAGTAGCACCAGTAACCAGAATGTTCATAATCGGTCTACAGAGTCAATGCGCAAGGAAACATCAGGGGCTGCAGGGCTTGCATGGTCCACCGTGTGGTTCATAGTGTAGGATGAAGTTCGTTTTGAATCGTAGTGATGAGTGAGCGCAGATAATTTTTTTTAGCATCAGTTTGCGCATTTCGGTAAGGGCTGTGCGTTTGGCTTCTGATGATGCAGCACGATCAAATTCTTGCGCAAGTGTGTCAATGCGTTGGTCGAGCGCTTGCTGTTCGGCTTGTAGTGTTGTGCATTCTGCCTCAAGCTGGGATTTGAGCGCATCACTTGGTTGATGCTTGAATGCTTCAAGTCGCTCACGAATGTCCATCAAGCGCATGAAAAGATCAGGCGGAGTTTGCTTTTTTTCTGCCTCGCTAATTTCACCTAAGTACTTCGTCAGAACATAATTCAGGCGCTTCTCACGGTCCTTGAGTGTCAAAAACGCTTGGTTGAGTTTTGATGACGCCTCAAGACTAAGCGATTTCTGTGCGTCAAGTGCGGTTTGGTGAAAATCGGGATGAACTGCGCGTGAGAGTGCATAAAATTTTTTTTGCAAATCTTGCATGTCGAGATTCAGCTTTTCAGGCAGACCAAAAAGCTCAAAATAATTGTCTTGCATCGTAAAAAGGTGTATCAAGAAGTTAATTTAGAAAGTTAAAAATTCTATGTAAGCGTAGTCTTGCATGAATTCTTTGTGCTCAATTTCGGTTTGCTATATTCGCTAACCAGTTTAATCAAGTCTGTTCATTTCAACCAGCTGAGTCAAATTTACAACACTATGCACAAAGCCAAACTCTCATTGACATCTGGCATCAAGTCGCTTGCGTCATCCGTTGAGAAAACCACTTTGCCAAATGGGCTAACAGTGGTTACAGAGACAGTGCGCACCGTACGTAGTGTCTCGGTTGGACTATGGACAGAGACAGGTTCGCGCGACGAATCACCGGGCATAAATGGCATCTCGCATTTCATTGAGCATCTTGTCTTCAAAGGCACGAAAAAGCGCGATTATATTGAAATCTCAAAGAGTCTCGAGCGCGTTGGAGGCTATCTCAATGCCTTTACAACCAAAGAACAAACATGCTTTTATGCCCGTTGCTTAGATGAACATATTGGCGTTGCTATTGATGTGCTCACTGATTTAGTCTTCAACCCCACTTTCCCAGAGTCAGAAGTTGAAAAAGAAAAAGAGGTCGTGATTGAAGAAATCAAAAGTGTAGAAGATACACCTGATGAACTGATTCTTGACGAATTCGATGAACTCTTTTATCGCCACCATGCCTTAGGCTTACCGATTGCAGGCACAGAAAAAAGTGTGCGTGCGCTCACGCGCGAAAGTATTGAGGCGTACTTGCGACAAACTTATACGACAGACAAAATGCTGCTGGTTGCCACTGGCAATGTACGGCATGATGAGGTGGTGAGGCTTGCAGAAAAATATGTGCCAAAGCGTCGCACTGCTAAAATAAAATCCCCGCGTGTACCTTTCGACCAGCGTACCTACACGCCATTTACGATAGAGAAAGCTAAACCTATCTCTCAAGCACATGTGGTGCTCGGCTTCCCGTTTGTGCGTAACGACGATACCTTCTATACCACGCTGCTGCTCAACTCGATTTTAGGTGTCGGTATGAGCTCACGCCTCAATTTAGAGCTGCGCGAAAAATATGGGCTTGTCTACACCATCTACTCCGCTTTCACGTACTACGACGAGACCAACATGCTGTCCGTTTATCTGGGCACAGACAAAGAAAAAGTGCCGCAGGCACTGCGCTTGGTGAAAGAGCAAATGAGGAGATTAGCCGAGAAGCCTGTACCTGAGAAAGAATTGGCACTGGCAAAAGCGCAAGCCAAAGGCGCAATTATCATGTCGCAAGAGAGCATGTCGTCGCGTGCATCGCATCTGGCACGAGACCTTTACTATTTCGGGCGGGACATGCGCGCCGACGAAATCATTGAGCACATCGACACAGTTCGTGCAAAAGATATTCAAGCGCTTGCCGAAACGCTCTTTGATGAATCGCAATACTCTACGCTGATTTATATGCCCAAGAAAAAGCGTGCCTAATCCAAAAGGTGCACGGCATGTTGATCGCCTACAGCTTTAAGGGCAGCGCGACAACAGCAGTGTAGCATGAAAACTTTTAAGGGCGCTGGTGCTTTTTGAGAACAAAGTTTTATCAACCTAACTTTTCTTCCGTAATGATGACTAAACGCACCAACGCACTTGCTCGCGAAAAAAGCCCCTATCTGTTGCAACATCAATATAATCCCGTGGATTGGTACGCATGGGGCGAAGAAGCCTTCGACAAAGCAAAGCGTGAAAATAAACCGATTTTTCTCTCGATAGGTTACTCCACTTGCCATTGGTGCCATGTGATGGAGCGCGAATCGTTTGAAAGTGAGGAAATTGCTGAAATCTTGAACAAGTATTTCGTCTCCATCAAAGTCGACCGTGAAGAGCGCCCAGACTTAGACCATGTGTATATGACCTATGTGCAAGCCACAACGGGCAGCGGTGGCTGGCCTATGTCCGTCTGGCTCACACCAGATTTGAAACCCTTCTTAGGCGGCACGTACTTCCCACCAACCGACCGCTGGGGACGCCCGGGCTTCAAGACACTGCTGCTCAGAATCGCTGAAAGTTGGGCACAAGATCGCGAAAACATTATTGCGGTCTCCGAGCGCGCAACAAATCAACTAGCAAACTTTGTACATCAAATTGCCGCAGCTGAAAAAGTCGAGCTGACAGAAGAAGTGTTTCGAAGTGCAGCTGCAAGTTTTGCTAACAGCTTTGACGAAGAATGGGGCGGCTTTGGTGGCGCACCAAAATTCCCACGACCTGTGTGTCTGAATTTTTTGCTCAATCATTATTACCACACAGGCGATAAGTATGCACTGGATATGTCGCTGTTTACACTGCGCAAAATGGCAGAAGGAGGCATGCACGACCATATCAGTGTGCCAGGTAAAGGGGGTGGTGGGTTTGCACGCTACTCCACCGACAGGTACTGGCATATCCCGCACTTTGAAAAAATGCTCTACGACAATGCCCAACTTGCTAGCGCCTACCTTGACGCTTACCTGCTGACTCATGACCGTTTCTATGCCGACATCGCACGCGATATCTTTAACTATGTACAATGCGATATGACCGATGCACAGGGTGGGTTCTACTCCGCTGAAGACGCCGACAGCTTGCCTACAGACGACAGCGACCACAAAGCTGAAGGCGCATTTTATGTCTGGGAAGATGCAGAAATTAGAGCCATTCTCGGTGAAGAAGAGAGCGAGATATTCTCTTATCTCTACGGTGTGAAACCCGGTGGCAATGCGCAGAACGACCCGCACAATGAATTCATCAATAAAAACATTCTCATTCAACGCTTTTCTTTGCAAGAAGTCGCAAAGCGGTTTAATAAGACTGTTGAAGAAATTTCAGCTCTTGTGGCGCGCGCTAAAGCTAAACTGTTTGAAGTACGTGCAAAGCGCCCGCGCCCGCACTTAGACGACAAAGTGCTCACTTCTTGGAACGGCTTGATGATTTCAGCCTTCGCCAAAGGCTACACCACATTGGGAGATGAATCCTATCTGCGCTCTGCACAGCGCGCAGCGGATTTTATTCTGAATACACTTTACAATCCAACTCATCACACACTGCTGCGCCGCTATCGTGATGGCGAAGCCGGTATTGAAGGCAAACTCGATGATTATACCTTCTTTGTGCAAGGCTTGCTTGACCTCTATGAAGCCTCATTTGAACCAAAGTATTTCACTGCAGCGGTTGCACTAACGCAAACCATGATGTCGCTGTTTGAAGACAGAGAACACGGCGCTTTTTTTAGTGCAAGTGAAAATGATAAAAGCGTCATTATTCGTATGAAAGAAGAACATGATGGTGCTGAACCCTCGCCGAACTCTATTGCAGCGTTGAACTTGCTTCGATTAGCACAAATGACCGACCGCAGTGACTTCCGCCAATCTGCAGAGCGCACACTCCAATTTTTTAGCCAACTGCTCAACAAAGCGCCAAGTTATATGCCGCAGATGCTTGTTGCGCTTAGTTTCTATTTACGCAAGCCCAAACAAATCATTCTTGCAGGTGATCGGCAGGCGCCAGAGATGACCGCACTACGCCGCGTGATTGATAAGCAATACTTGCCAAATAAAGTGCTAATTCACGCCAGCAATGAAACGGCAAAAGAAATGCCATTTCTAAAAAATATCGTGCAAAGTTCAACAGAGCAGCCAACGGCATTTGTCTGCATTGATTATGCATGCCAATTGCCTACGAGCGACCCAAAGGTTTTAGAGAATTTACTTCTAAATGAGAAAGCAAATGTGCAATGAATTAGCCAAAGAGTTCTTGGTAGAAAATGGAGATAACTTGCGGTGCAAGCAGCACTGTGAGCAAGACACCAGCCAGCGCACCCCAAAAGTGCGCCTCATGATTAATATTGCCGATGTCTTTCTTAGCCGCATAGTAGCTGAAGCCTAAATACAATAGGCCAAAAAGCGCAGCAGGAATGCCAATCGGGATAAGAAAAATGTAAATCTTGCTTAGCGGTGCAAAAAGAATGTATCCAAACAGAACACCTGAAATTGCACCACTAGCGCCAATGCTCTTGTAGTTTGCGTTATCCTTTTCTTTTATCACCGTGGGAAGGCTTGAGATGACAAGGCTACCGAAATAGATGATGAGAAAATCAAGGTCGCCTACGAGCAGCGCAAGAGGGAATCCAAAGAAGTAAAATGTTAGCATGTTAAACGCTAGATGTCCGAAATCAGCGTGAATGAAGCCACTGGTAAGCAAGGTGTGGTAACGACGTTCTCGCACGAGGCTATAAGGGTGTAGCCATAAGCGCTCATAGATCGGCTTGCCACCAGAAAATGCAATCATGCTCAGGATAATGTTTGCTAAAAAAATAGCCGTGGCTGCTGGTGCAGCTTGAAAAACCTGCATTTGACTTTGGATTTAACTTTATTGATTGCATGACGCTGCGCAATAAACTTCTCTATTTACTGTTTATCTCCTGCAGCGTAACTTGACGGAGACAGCACTTGCAATATCGTTAAACTTTATGGCATTTACGCCCGAAGAACTCGCACTCATTGCCGAGCGTGCGCCCTTTGAGTTAAAACTGTCTGCAACTGAGAAACTCAAAACACTCATGGAGCGTATTCGCAAGACTTATCTCTTGCAAATTGAGCCGCACAATACACTCTGTCCTGAACAAACCGATTTCTTGCGTGGTCAGATTGCAAAAGGTGAAAACTACGAGGGCTACCCTTATGTGATGCTCGATTTTCCAAAGTTCTATGGCAAAGGCGAGATTTTTACTTACCGCACGATGTTTTGGTATGGTCATTATTTCATCTTTTCGCTGATACTTGCAGGTACGCATTTAGATACCTACCGAGAGCGATTGCGTACAAATATGGCGCGCTTTGCAGAAAAGGGATTTCTTGTTGCCAAAAGTGAGTTGTGGGATTGGCGGCAAGAGGCATTCTTGCCATTAGATGCTGCACGCACCGCCGAGACGCTGGCAATGCTCAATAATCTTCCCTTTCTCAAACTGGTCAAATTGCTTGAGCCTACAGCACTTGCTGATGAAGAAAGATTGCTTGAAGAAGCAAAAAATTTTTACTGCACAACGGCACTGCTGACGACGAAAGAAGTCGAAACAAAGAGCGGGAAATAAAAAGCAAGAAGTAATGATGATGTTAAATTCTACGCATGGTGGAGAGTCGTGGTGCAAGAGAGGGGGTCAGAAGGTCGTGTCTAAGTCTTGAAGCAATTTTCCTTTTTGGTCTTTTTCGGAAAGGCTAAATGGAACATCAAGTTCTGGCCAATTGATACCAACTTGAGGATCGTCGTAGCGCAGTGTGCGCTCGTGTTCAGGTGAGTAAAAGTTCGTGACTTTATAATTGAAATCTGCGATGTCAGAAAGAACTAAGAAGCCATGTGCGAAGCCGGGGGGTATCCAAACCATTTTCTTATTCTGCTCAGAGAGTGTGATGCCAAACCATTTACCAAATGTGGGTGAGGCGCGTCGAAGATCCACAACGACATCAAAGACTTCGCCAAGTGAAACGCGTACCAATTTGCCCTGTGCCATAGGCGCAAGTTGATAGTGCAAGCCACGTAGCACCCCTTTGCGCGAGCGACTGACATTATCCTGTACAAATCTGGCAGTGATACCAAGTTGAACAAACACTTTCTCATTATAGCTCTCAAAGAAAAACCCACGACTATCTTCGAAGACTTTGGGTTCAAGTATCCAGAGCTCTGAGAGAGAGGTGTGGGTCAAATTCATCGCTCAAAGCGCTTGCTTTTTTAGATAGAGTTTGACAGCCGTATCAACGCTACGCATAAGTCGATCAAAGTCAATCGGCTTAGTGAAGAATTGATAAATAAGGCGCTCACGGAGCAAGGGTTCTACACGCTCGAAGTCTACATAGCCTGACATCAAGATAACCAACATATTTGGGTCGACCTCTTTGAGTTCTCGTGCAAGCGCATCACCGCTCATTTCAGGCATGACATAGTCGACAACACTGACCTCGATTAAGCCACGATTGGCTGTTGCAAATGCCAGAGCATCTTCAGGGTTTGTGAGTGCCTTAACAGGGTAATAGGCAGAGAAAAATTCAGACAGCGAGGTGAGTAGCTCTGTATTATCGTCCACGAGTAAAATCATCGGCTTTTTTAGTTTGCGTTAGAAATAAACTGTGCGTTACGATGATATTTCACGCTTTCACTTTTTACGAAGTCAATGAGCGTTCGTACGTGCGCAGGGTCAATATCGGGCAAGATGCCATGACCAAGGTTGAACACATGTCCAGAGCTATCGCTATGCTCACCGAAGCGCTGCAGAATTTTTGCCGCTTCTTTGCGAATGACATCATGTGGAGCATAAAGAATTGTCGGGTCTAAATTCCCTTGCAGAGCCACGCGGTCAGAGAGTTGCCAGCGTGCTTTGCCAATGTCAATCGTCCAATCTAGCCCAATTGCATCGCAGCCTGTTTGTGCAAGCTCTGAGAGCAAAGTGTTTGCGCCCTTTGCAAAGATAATAACAGGTACATGTGCGTGTTTAGCTTTGATGGTTTGCACGGTTTCTTGCAAATACGTCAGCGAAAATTCTTTGAAAGCCTCTTCGCTTAGGAGAGACGCCCAAGTATCAAAAATTTGCACGGCATCGGCGCCCGCTTCTATCTGCAAAAGGAGGTAATCCGTTAGGACTCGGTTAAGTTTCTTCAGCAAAGCGTGAGCATCGTCTGGATGCGAATATATGATTTCTTTTGCAGCTTTGAAGGTTTTGCTACCATGACCTTCGATGGCATAAGCAAAGAGTGTCCAAGCGGCACCCGAAAATCCGATAATTGGAGCGCGTCCATGAAGTTCGCGTTTGGTGAGGCGAATGGCATCTTCAACGTATCGCAGTGCACGGGACACATCGGGAATAGCAAGACGCTCAATATCACTGCGCGAGCGAATCGGCTCTAAGAATCTTGGTCCTTGCGATTCTAGCATTTCCAAGCGCATGCCCATTGCTTCTGGCACAACGAGAATGTCTGAAAAAATAATCGCGGCATCGACATCCATAATCTCTACGGGCTGCACGGTTACTTCGGCAGCAAGTTCAGGAGTTTTGCAGAGTGTGAGGAAGTCTGTCTTTTTGCGCACTTCACGATATTCTGGTAAATATCGTCCTGCTTGCCGCATAATCCAAATAGGTGTGCGATGCACAGGCTTGCGTTGCAAAGCGCGAATAAGCAAATCGTTCTTTAGCATCAGGTATGACTACTTGATTTCAATCAGTTATCAATTTGTATAGGCTGAAAAGACATTCCTCTTTGCGTTGTGCAAACGCTATGTAGTGGAAGGGCGAGCGAGTTGTTTAGTTTAGGCTACTCTGCTTTAGGTGTGCACGCAGTTTTTCGAGCTGGTGCTTGATACTGTAGTCAATAACTGTGTCACCAATGCGCACTGCAATGCCGCCAATCAAATCGGGTTGAACTTGTGTTTGAAGACGAATTTTCTTGTTTGCAAGCCGCTCTAAGCGCGCTTGAAGTTGTGCTTTTTGTGCATCATCTAATTCCACAGCACTGTACGTTTGCGCATTTACGATTCCATTTTGTTTATCGAGCAACGCTTGAAATTCTTCAATCGTTGCAGGAATCAACTCGCTGCGTCCCTTTCGCACCAGAAGTTCGAGCGCCTCTAAAGTTTTAATCGAGATTCTTCCAATGAAAACTTGCTTCAAAACCGCAATTTTATCACTGCTTTTCACGATGGGGCTTTTAAGCAAGTTCTTGAGTTCACGCGAGGACTCAATAGTTTTTTTGACCAAAACAAGGTCTTGAGCGACGGTATCCAATTCCGAACCAGCGCCTTGTAAAATAGCGGTTGCGTAGCGCAACCCAACTCGTGATCTCATCGTTGAGCCTGCAGTTTATTTTCCAGCAAATTCAGTGGCTTGTGCGGGCATCTCGTTTATTGCACTGGCAATAATTTCCTTGTGCCGTTCCGCATCAAGGCTGTGGCGAAGAATCAGTTCTGCGCCCTTGATAGCCAGTTCAGCGACTTCATCGCGCAAGGCGGAAAGTGCACGTTGCTTTTCGAGTGCAATCGTAGCTTTGGTTTCTTCCAGCATTTTGCGCGACTCTGCATTAGCTTTCTCAATGATTTCACTGCGCACTTTTTCTGCAGCTTGTCGACTTTCTTGAATGATACGGTCGGCTTCCAGCTGTGCCTTAGCCAGCATGGCTTTGTTTTCAGCGAGAATTTTTTCAGCCTCACTGCGTGCTTGCTCAGCGCGGTCAAGGGCGGCTTGAATGCTACGCTCGCGCTCGTCTAAGGCGCTTACAATCGGCTTCCAAGCCGTGGCACGCAAGAACACAAGCAAAAAGACAAACGTGACGAAAGTCCAGAAAATCAATCCAGGGTTAGGACTGAGTAAACTCCCCTCCAAAATGAGCCAGCCGAATAGAGACATATAAAAAGTGTGTCCAAATTATGTGGTGCAAAACTAAATAAGAATTGGGCATTGAACGTTTTTGCGCTCGATGCCCAATGAAGACGAATTCTATTTTAATGCAAGCACTAAACAGACAACCAGTGCGATGATGGCAGTACCTTCAACAAGACCCGCAGCGATAAGTGTCAAGCCACGAATCTCACCAGAGGCTTGCGGTTGACGCGCAATTGCTTCAGTAGCTGAACTAACTGCGTTGCCGATACCGATGCCAGCACCAATTGCTGCAATACCAGCACCGATGCCTGCGCCTAAAAATGCAAGTGCTTCGTTACCCATTTTTGATGTTTTCCTCCAAGAGATGTGTTGAAAAAAAAATTAGTGCGCCCCTTCGCTATGACCATGTTCCATCGCAAGTCCAATGAAGACACTTGAAAGCATCGTGAAAATGTAGGCTTGCATGAACGCAACAAAAATCTCCAAACAGTAAATAGCCAGTGTGAAGACGATGGAAACAGGTGCAATGACGAAACTTTTGAAAATAAAAATCAAGCTAATCAGGACGATGATAACCACATGTCCGGCGGTCATATTCGCAAAAAGACGCATCGTCAGTGCAAACGGCTTGACAAGTAAGCTGACGATTTCAACAGGAATCATGATGGGCCAGAGTAAAGGCGGGGCGCCACCTGTCAAGTGCGCCAGCCAGCCCCCCACGCCATTTTCGCGAATGCTCGCATACTGCGTCAGAACAAATGTAAAGGATGCTAAGGTCAGCGTTACAGCGATATTGCCTGTTGCCGTGGCAGCAAATGGAACTAAGCCTAACAAGTTGCAAAAAAGAATAAAGAAAAACACAGTCAGCAAGTAGGGCAAGAAACGCTCGTAGTGATGACCAATGTTAGGACGCGCAATATCATCACGGATAAATTGTACAACTGCTTCAACCACATTGGCGAACCCTTTTGGGGCTCTTGGTGTCTTCATAGCTTTGTATTGCTTGCTCACACTCACCATCAGGATAACGAGCAAGAGACTGGCAATCCACATCATGACAACATGACGAGTCGGTGAGAGGTCCACAGTAAAGTCTCCAATCTGAATCGGTGTCCAGCGTGGCAGATGAATTTCTCCGAAAGGCTCAAAATCCAAGGTGTGTGCATCAAGAATATGATGCATGACATCAAGTGTTTCGTCGTGACCGCTAGGTTTTTCGTCTGACGCAAGAAGTGCTGTTGCAGAGCAGATGAGAAAACAGAGCGTAAAGAGCGTATGTTGTAAGATGTACCGCATGGGATGTAACAACCTGTTCAGAGCTGAAGAAGTTTGTCCAATTTTTTCTCAAATCTCATTTTGTTAAAACAAGCTAAGACTTCTATCGGCAAGTAGCAGACATAGAAACCTATAACAAAGCCAGCAAATTCCATTGTCTCCACGGAGTGCGTAAGCATCAGAGATGCAATCAGAACAACCGCAATAAGAAGTCTCACTGCTTGTCCAAGAAGAGCCGTGCGAAAAAACGTCTCACGCTTCAAAGCATACTCATATTCAAACAAGATATAGCCGATGATCGTGTTCAGCGTAACGATAGCCCAAGCGTAGAAAACAGAACTTGATATCAAGCCGAAGTAATCGAGAATAAGCCACGCAAGGAGTGTAAAAATAACTATCATGATAAGAAAATCAAAGAGCGGTTTAGCAACAATAAAGCGATTCATGATGTTGTGTGCTGGTCTATTTTTTCGGGCTTTGAGTGCGAGATGAGCTGCCAGTTGCTAAGCGCCAAAGCACTGTAAAGAGTGCAATCAGCGCAAAAAGGACGCCAATAAGTAAAAAAAGCGGAGTTGTGCCAAGTGCATCATCGAGTTTATAGCCACCAAATACGAAAAGCACAAAGGCTGCGGCAAGTTGAACACCAATGGTCATATACGCTGCCGACTTGCGTTGGGCAACACCAGCTTCACGTATGGATTTACGAACATCGTCAAGGCTCATTGTGCATATTCCTTTTTGCTTGCAGCAACAGAACTTAGATTTTCTGAGCTTGAATTTCCAGTCATGGTAACCGTGCCGTTGACAATCGCGCCTTCATCAATCGAGAGCAATTTTGATTTGATTTCACCGGCAACGACAGCAGAAGCATCTAAGATAAGACGATTGCTCACATCCAAGTTGCCTTGCACTTTACCAGAGATTTTAATCATTGCTGCTACGATATTGCCTTCTACAATGCCGCCTTTTCCGATAGCCACGTTCGCCGTTGAGACAATGTTACCAATAATTTTTCCGTCGACGCGCAGATTGCCAGAGGTCTCAATATCGCCGCGGCAGAGCGTACCTTCTGCGATAATGCTAAGTTTAGCTTCACCATTGCTGCCTGAAGCAGAAGCGGTAAATGCACTTGCAGTATCTTCTTTTTTGCCAAATATCGCTGCAAGCATAAGGCTGGATAGTTTTGTTAATTAGAAAGATAAATTTCTGGATTTTGCGGAGTGCCGTTTTTCCAGACCTCAAGATGCAAATGTGGTGCAGAACTCTCACGACCCGTGTTGCCTGTTAGAGCAATAATCTGACCTTTCAAGACCGGTTCGCCATCGCGCACGAGCAAGCGGTTGCAATGCTTGTAGAAACTCACATATTTGCCGTGATAAAGAATGACTGTATAGCCATAGTCAGAAGTCCAATCGGCAAAAATCACTGTGCCATCAGCAAGAGCACCGATAGGTTCATTGGACGCTGTTGCAATATCCAAGCCATAGTGGCTGCGTTCTCGACGGAAAGGCTGCGAAGGCGTGCCCCGAACAACGAAATCAAGAAAGAGAAGCGGTTCTGACGAAGAGCCAGTCTCATAGAAGTCATTAGGCAGAAGGGAACGCAAGCCATCTTTTTGGGGCGAGCGCGTTTGTGCTGTTGCACGAGCTTGCGAGGCGGAATCCGAAAGGCTGCCAAGCACCGCACGAAGTTTACGGCTATAGGCGTCAAATTGTATTAAGCGTCTGCTGATGCTATCTAACTGCATTTGATTTTCAAGCAAGAGTTTTTGATATCGATCCGCATCGCCGTAGCCCGGAAGAAGTGTGCGTGCAGGTGTGAGCGCAATAATCAATGTGGAAAGCAGCGCTACACCAACACACAGCGCAATAACTGCAGAAAGGACCTTTCCAAGTGTAATTTGGCTGTATGTTCGGGCAGCAGAACCATCACTGGGAATGATGGCAATCTCGTAAGTAACAACTCGTTTCTTTGATGATTTTGGTTCCCACATAGTGCTGCCGTTGCGTGAAAGGCATAAGATACACTTCTCTTTTTGGGTCGACAAATTCAAAGCAGCAATGCTGTTTGTGTAGCGGTGTGCCACGCACACATGGCTTGCTCACAATTGCTTGTAGAGGTTTGCCATTTCGATAGCCGCCGCTGCAGCCTCCCAGCCTTTGTTGCCAGCTTTTGTGCCTGCGCGCTCTATAGCTTGTTCAATGGTATCGGTCGTAAGTATCCCAAAAGCCACAGGCACACCGGACTCCATTGAGGCTTGCGCAATACCTTTCGTGGCTTCTGCGGCAATTAAGTCAAAGTGAGGTGTGGCGCCACGAATCAAAACGCCAATAGCGATAACCGCATCAAACTGTTTTGAGAGCGCAACTTTTTTGATGACCATTGGCAACTCAAATGAGCCAGGGCAACGGTAGAGTGTAATCGCTTCGGAGCTGCCGCCATGGCGCACGATGCAATCGACAGCGCCTTCGACGAGACGCGCGCCGATGAAATCATTCCAACGAGAGGCAACAAGCGCAATTTTTAAACCTTGTGCAGAGAGATGCCCTTCAACAACCTTCATTTATTAGGTTCAGTATAGCCGAAATTTTCTTCGACGAGTTGAATGATGATGTGTGCAATAGCAATGTGGCTTTCCTGAATTCTATCAGCAGCGCCTTTGTGCGGCACAATAATTTCCACATCTGCCATGCCTTTCATTTTACCGCCTGAATTACCGAGGAGTGCCAGTGTCTTCAAGCCATTTTCTTTGGCGTAGCGCATAGCACGAATGACGCTCTCAGAGTTACCGCTTGTAGAAATGCCTAAGAGCACATCGCCGCGCTTGCCCCATGCCTCAACAAGACGCATGAAAACATTATCATAGCCAAGATCATTTGCCCCACCTGTGAGCGCAGAACTGTCGGTCGTGAGTGCGATGGCAGGCATAGCAGGACGATTGACAGAGCTGCGGTAGCGAATTGTAAATTCTGTTGCAATGTGTTGAGCATCAGCGGCGCTTCCACCATTGCCACAGATGAGAAGTTTATTGCCCATACGAAACGCTTCCGTGATAAGCTCAGCCATGTGAAAGATGTCTTCGGCGTTCTCACGCGCCAGTTGCTTTTTGAGTTCAGCGCTGTATTCAAGCGTCTCACGGATGTAGGCAAGATGTAAGGTCTTTCGGTCTAAGACAGTATCCAACATAATGCAAGAGTTTAGCAAGTGTTTGAATTTACCTTGTGCAATGGTCAGAGCCGAGACAAGGCTTGCTCAAAATCGGCAATCAGATCGCTACATGCTTCGATGCCAGCGGAAAATCGCACCAGCCCAGCGCTGATGCCAGCTGCGTCACGCTGCTCGGCAGTGTATTGTGCATGCCACATGCTGGCAGGATGAACAATGAGCGATTCGACACCACCCAAACTTACCGCATTGACGGCAAGTTTCATTGAACCAATGAGCGTTTGCGCCTTATGATACTGCTCCTCGGGTGTTGCACCTTTTACTTCAAAACTCATCATGGCCGTAAAGCCATGCATTTGCTCACGTGCCAGCTGATGCTGCGGATGCGATGGTAACGATGGATGATGGACACGCGCAATTTTGGGATGCGCTTCTAAATACGCTGCCAGTTGCGCCGCATTTGCACTGGCTTTTTGCACGCGTAAAGATAACGTGCGCAATCCACGCAATAAAAGCCATGAATCAAAGGATGACAGAGCACAACCGAGTAGGACAGTCGTTTTCCAGATTCGCTCAATTAGATGGGCATTGCCGCACGCCGCCCCAGCCGTAAGGTCGGAATGCCCGCCAAGATATTTTGTAGCGCTATGCAGTGAAAGGTCAATGCCGTGCTCCAAAGGTCGCTGCGCAAGTGGTGTTGCAAATGTGTTATCACAAAATGTGGTGATGCCGTGCACTTTTGCAAGTGTTGCAACTGCTTTCAAGTCCGTGAGCGTCATCAAGGGATTCGAGGGTGTTTCGACATAAATCAGTTGGGTATTCGGACGCAGTGCAGCTTCAAACGCCTCGATGCGTGTTTGATCGACAAAGGTGGTCTCAATGCCAAATCTTGGGAGCAGGTCGCGCAGCAAGGCAAAGGTGCCAGCGTAAAGTGAGGTTTGCGCCACAATATGTCCGCCAGCACTGACGACACTCAAGATTGCTGCAGAAATGGCGCCCATGCCTGATGCAGCTAATACCGCAGTTTCTGCGCCTTCAAGTTTAGCAAGAATCTCCTGCACTTGTGCATTGGTCGGATTGCCATAGCGCGAATAGAATTCTTTTGGATTGATAGCACTAGCAAGTTCAGCAAAGTCGTCTGCAGACTCTGGGGCTTTGTAAGTTGAGGTCTGCCAGATAGGTGGGACAACAGCGCGCGTGGTATTATGCTGTTCGCCACCGTGAATAAGTTCAGTTTCCACGCTGCGTGTGCTGTGCAAGCGATGAGTGGTGTGTTGTGATGCGCTCATGTAGGTTAATTGTTTCAAAAGTCGTGCTGCAGGGTCGCTAAAGCATATTGCATGCTTAGAGTTTGCCAAAAATCTGTCGGAATTTCAACGCCCAAACCATGTAAATGGCTTCATAGATAATTTTGCGCGACATCTTGGATTTGCCAACCGTGCGGTCGGTGAAAACAATAGGAATTTCTTTCAAGCGGAAACCCTTTGCCCAAGACTTAAAATTCATCTCAATCTGAAAAGAATATCCACCCGAGCGAATCTCATTAAGATTAAGCGACTCTAAGACTTGTCGACGAAAACATTTGAACCCGCTGGTAGGGTCTTGCACAGGCATGCCTGTAATGAGCCGCGTGTAAAGGCTTGCACCTTTGGAGAGCATAAGACGCGAAAGTGGCCAGTTGACCACATTAGCCACATCGCCTAAGTAGCGCGAGCCAATCACCAAATCAGCATCTTTGATGGCAACAAGAAAGTGCGGAATCATGAACGGGTCGTGTGAAAGGTCAGCATCCATTTCCATCACAAAGTCATAGCCATGTTCAATTGCAAATTTGAAGCCACGCACATAAGCTGTGCCAAGCCCTAATTTGCCTTCTCGCTTGATAAGGTGCAGCCGACGCTTGAAGGTCTTTTGCAATGCTTCGACAACAGCCGCAGTGCCATCAGGTGAATTGTCATCAATGATAAGCATATCCAAGTCAGGCACTTCTAAGCCCATCACGCGCTTGATGAGAAGAGAAATGTTCTCAGATTCGTTATAGGTCGGCACGATAACCAAAGTACGCCCAACAGCAAGGTCTTGGACTGGCGGCAGAGATAAGGGCAATCCTATTGCTTGCTCACTGACACCTGTTACTCTCAATGTTGCCATAGGTGTTAACCACAAGTTTTGCTTTGTTCGGCAGAAAATTGTTAGAAAATACACGTAACGAGACAATATCCCTACGCGGATATGCCACTGCAAAAACTGAGGGGTAAAATGCGCGCAACTGTATGAAAAGCATGAAGCGTTTGTCTTGCAGGTAAATGCATGCAGAGTTTGAGCACGCTACACGCTGACAGGCTCTTCCATAAAGGTACGCATCACAGCTGAGACCCCGCTGCCAACTTCAAACGGATAGTTGATTTTCTTAAGTGTCATCTCCAGCGCGCCAATAACCGTAAGCATATCGAGTTCGTCATAGAAGCCAAGATGCGAGATGCGGAAAATTTTGCCAGCGTATTGATCTTGTCCAGCTGCGACAGTGATACCGTTCTCGAGTTTCAAAATTTTGTTGAAGGTCTTCCACTCCACGCCTTCGGGGAGCCAGACAGGTGTAACGGCATACGAGGGTGAATTTGAAAAGAGCCGCATGCCTAAGGCTTCACAGCCTGTACGGCAGGCTGCAGAGAGACGTTGATGGCGCCGCCAGATATTCTCAAGGCCTTCTTGCTTAATGAGTTGGAGTGATTCATCAAGTCCGATGATAAGTGAGACAGCAGGCGTAAAAGGCGTATCGTTGTCTTTGTAGGATTTCAAAGCTTTTTTAAGCGAGAGGTAGTAACTGGGCAGTTTAGCTGTCTCTATGGCTTTGATTGCGCGTTCAGAGAGTGCAACGAGTGCAAGACCGGGCGGCATCATCAAGCCTTTTTGTGAGCCAGTTACACAGGCGTCGATGCCCCAGTCATCGAAGCGCAATTCGTGAGCACCAACCGCCGTAATCCCATCAACACAAATCAAAGCATCAGAATGTTCACGAATAGCTTGTGCCATCGCCTTGACATCGGTAGCAGTGCCTGTTGAAGTTTCGCTGTGTGTAAAATAGACGCCTTTGGTGTCGGGATGTTCTTTGAGAGCTTTGATGATCTCTTCTGGCTGAATGCTGGTGCCCCATTGCACTTTGAGTTCAACGCAATTGCCAGTGTATTTGCGCGCCATATCTGCCCATCGCTCACCGAACTTGCCACCATTGACGGCGATAATCTTATCGCCCGAAGAAAACATAGAGACCATGGTGGCTTCTACGCCGCCTGTGCCTGAGCAGGTCAGCACTAAAACAGGCTGCTTGGTTTGAAAGAGGTACTGCAGGTCTTGGTGCACACGCGTCAGAATTTCCATGAACTCTGGATTGCGGTGATGAATCATGGGTGCAGCCATGCGCAGCATCACACGCTCAGGAACGGGCGTTGGACCCGGCGTGAAAAGGCGTTTTTTCATAACAACATCAACTAGGTTGAAAAATTGCAGGGTGAAATTACAACTTGTGCACGATTTTTCGTTAGTGTAGAATGCTCTTTAGCAGTAAAAAACCTTCGTGCATTGCCGCGCGCGTTGTATATTCGCCGTCACAATTACGGATTCACATGTCGCGTCTGCTGCTTTGGCTACTTAATCTCATCATTTTTTTTATTCTCATCGGCTATGTACTTAATCCGCTGCTGGAGACGGCGCACAGCGGGTTTCTTGACGGCGAGCGACAATTTACTCTAGCTAACTACGCTACCATACTTTTGCGTACTGACAAGCTCAAGGCGTTTGCAAACACGCTCTTGCTCTCGCTGCTGACGGTGGTCGGTGCGGGCATTTTTGGTGTAGGACTGGCATACATTTTCTGGCGATTTAACTTTGCAGCAAAGCCCGTGCTGTCGCGTCTGGCGCTGTTGCCGCTAGGGTTGCCGCCACTGGTGGGGGTGTTTTCCTTTCAATTTTTATATGATGAATCAGGCGTAGTGGCGCGCGCATTACAAGCGCTGTTGGCTCTCAAATCACCACCGTTTGCGTTTGAAGGATTGTGGGCAGTGTGGCTTGTGCATGTGTATTCGTTTTATGTGCAGTTTTTTTTGTTTGCTTCAGCCGCACTAACACGCGTCGATTATGCGGTCTTAGAAGCAGCAGAAAACTTAGGAGCAAGTGTGTGGTCACGATTCTGGAAAGTGTTAGTGCCCTTGCTGCGACCGTCGCTATTTTCAGCAAGCTTAATTGTGTTTGTGCTCAGCGTGGCGTCTTTTACTGCACCACTGCTGTTTGGTGGACGCACAAATTTTCTGACTGTCGAGATTTTTAATCAAAAAGTTGCCGGCGAGTTTAATCTTGCCAGTGCGATGACAATAGGGCTAGTGGCAGTTTCGGCAGCAGTGGTGTTTGTGTTCGAGTCCTATCAATCCAAAATGCGTTTGAATCTCAAAGGACGCGGTGCACCACGTGATGTACCGCCAGAGCAGCTTTCACTACCATGGAGGCTCTTGCTAATAGTGCAGATGCTCTTTATCATTCTACCAATTGCAGCCTTGCTGCTGATGTCCTTTGCCGACAATCCACTAACGATGCGCGGTATTTTGCCCGATGCTTATAGCTTTGTGCATTATCGACGTCTGTTGACCGATGCGCAGTTCTATCAACCATTTCTCAATAGCTTCTCAATGGCGATGCTGGCGAGTGTGCCGAATCTTCTGTTTGGGTTAGCGGTGGGAATTTTAGCAGCGCAGCAGCGCCTACTGTTGCGCAATTTTGCAATGCCGCTTTTGCTTTTGCCGCTTGCTGTACCCGGCACTGCACTGGGCATCAGCATGATTGCAGCTTTTAGCAAACCCTCGATCTTTGTATTTGGGCAGGCATTGGTGGGGTCGCCAGCGTTGCTTCCAGTGGCTTATTTCATTCGGCATTTGCCCTACATTGCACGCAGTGTCTCTGCAGCGCTGGAGACCTTTGACTACCAATTAGTTGAGGCGGCTATGACGCTTGGCGCATCGTGGCTGCGTATTATTGGGCGCGTGATGTTGCCGCTTATCTTGGCTTCGATTGCGTCAGGATTTTTGTTTACTTTTATTGGTGCGCTGGGAGAATTTCCGTGCTCGATTTTGCTCTACACACCAAGCAATGTGCCAGTCGCTGTCGACATTTTTTCGCAACTGCGAATGGGAAATTTCGGTAGTGCAGCGGCAGCAGGCGTTTTGCTAATGGTGCTGGTGTTTGCGCTAACATGGCTCTCTGAGGTGATTTTCCGAGTGCGAGCTCACGAGACACCAACGCCGCTCTAAACCATCGTGTGCGCAACATGACTTTGCGATACTGAAGCCGACATTAAAAGTATGAAAAAACTCATAGAGGCGCTACTGCTCGATTTCCGAGAGTATTTACTCTTGGTCTTCTTTTGCTTAATCTCGCTGGCATTGTTTGTCAATCAAGACGCATCAACGCTGCGCATGATGCGTGCATCAGGACTTGAATTCTTTGCAACAATTGAGCGCGGCATTGGACTTGTCACGCGCTACTTTGGTCTAGCAAGTGAAAATGATGAATTGCATCGGCGCAATACGGAATTGCTGGCTGAACTTTCGCTGCTAAGAACTGCACAGGCGGAAAACCAAGAGTTGAAAGCGCTCTTAGGCTATAAGCAGCATGCGCCATACCCCTTGAAACTTGCACAAATTGTCGACCGCACGTTCTCCTCTGAACGAAATCTTTTCACGATTAACTTGGGCTCTAATGATAGCGTCGAGGTCAACATGCCAGTGATGACCGATGATGGCTTGGTCGGAAGAGTGGTGCTGGTTTCAGCAAACTATGCGATTGTGCAACCAATCATCAACCGCGATTTCAAAGTAGGGGTGGTCTCAGAAAAGACACGCAGTGTGGGGCTTTTAACCTGGCTGCCGCAAGAGCACTTAGCTTCTATGGAACATGTCTTGCTCAGCAATTCGATTGAAGTCGGCGAGCGCGTTCTAACAGCACAGTTTAGTTCCTTTGCGGCGCCAAATATCCAAGTCGGTAAAGTGGTCTCCGTCGATAAGACCGAAGCTCAACTGTTTTACAAAATTCGCGTTCAGCCCTCGGTTGATTTTGGCAAGTTAGAGCAGGTATTTGTGATGATGCGTCCAAATGACAAAGAGTTTGAGGCGGTGCAGCGGCGGTATAAAGAATTGCAGTAACGCTTTTGAAGCTATCATTTGTTGCAGCGCGTCTTTCTCTATGTCGGTGTGGCGTTCCTTTTGGGACTTGCGCAAAAGTTTTTTTTAGATCGGCTCTTGCTTTATGGAGCTGCACCAGATGCGCTGCTCATTTGGGCCGTCTTCATTGCGCGCCGAGAAGGACAGAGCGTTGGAACAACAGCAGGTTTCTTAATTGGCTTGATGATGGATTTGTTACACGGCACACTGGGCAGCAATGCACTCTCCAAGACGGTTTCAGGCTTCAGTGCCGGCTTCTTTCGTGAGAGCGATAAGCCAAGTGCACAAAGCGAATTTCTTTTTGCAACTGCAATTGCAAGTCTCTCAGGCAGCGTAGCGTTTAACTTGGTAAGCTATGGCCTGACACTGGTGTGGTGGCAATATGCGCTCGCTGTGGCAAGTAGTATAGGCTTTAACTTAGTGCTGGGCTATATGGCTTATA
This sequence comes from [Chlorobium] sp. 445, assembly GCA_002763895.1. Lineage (NCBI taxonomy): Bacteria > Pseudomonadati > Chlorobiota > Chlorobiia > Chlorobiales > Chloroherpetonaceae > [Chlorobium] sp. 445. Next base: position 36,402 of record NSLH01000010.1, on the reverse strand, counting down.
CACTGGTACTGAGAAAGTTCGAGCAGGACAGAGACTGAGCCGCCTTGTGCATAGATGACAAATCCTAATGTGTTGCATCGATTCCGTTTCAACACAAACAGGCTCATGAGATGTTCATGAAGTTAATGTGCAAGTGAAAATCCGCAATTGCAATTGAGAGATGAGAGAAAAGCCGATCTCACCGCTGGTCTATGGTGCACTGGCACTGCTTTTCGGTGCCTTGTTAGCACGGCTATTTTATCTGCAAGTTATCTCCGCGCAGGAATTTGGGCAAATCTCATCGCAAAATAGCGTACGCAAAATTCCTGTAGATGCATCGCGTGGTACAATTTATGACCGCAATGGCATGCCGATTGTGGAAAACCAGCCACAATACTCTGTGCAAGTTATTCCTTCAGAATTTGATAAGTCCAAGATTCCAGAGATTGCAGCGCTTTTGGGCGTAAGCCAGCAACTTTTACGCGATAAGCTCAAAGAAGCTGAAAACTACAGCCGCCATGCTCCAACACGCATTTTACGCGATATTGGATTTGAAGCCTTCTTACGTCTTCAGGAGCATCTTTGGCGCCTGCCGGGTATTGATGTTGTCATTGAAAACAAACGCAGGTATCCACGCAAAGACTTCAATGCGCCGCATGTCTTGGGCTATACCAAATTTATCTCGAAGCAGATGCTGGAAAAATTGCCAAAAGATGTTTATGCCAGGGACGACATTATCGGCTACGCAGGATTAGAGAAAACTTATGAAGAGCTGTTGCGCGGTCAGCGCGGCTACAAGCTGATGATTGTCAACTCGCTGGGCAAGCAAGTGGCAGAGTATGAAGGCGGTGCTCGGCATATTCCTGCACAACGTGGCAGTGATTTATGGCTCACACTGGATGCTTCACTTCAAGCTGTAGCTGAAAGTTTGCTCACTGCCTTAGGCAAATCGGGCGCTATCGTGGCGCTTAATCCCCAAAATGGTGAGGTCTTGGCAATTGCCAGCAAGCCTGACTATAACCCTGCTTTGCTTGAAGGCTCAACTGACGCATCGACATGGAATGCACTCGTCAAAGATCCAAAGAATCCGCTCTTCAACCGAGTAACACAAACGCGCTATCCGCCAGGCTCTACCTATAAAATGATTTCAGCAATTGCTGCGCTAGAAGAAAAAATTATTACGCCATCGACCGTATTTGGGTGCTCTGGACATTTCAAGTTCGGCAATAAGGATTTTCTCTGTCATGGCGGCAAAGGACACGGCGCATTGGATGTAACACGCGCCATTCAATACTCATGCAACAGTTTCTTCTATCAACTGGTGCTGCGCATCGGTCTGGACCGCTGGGCAAAATACAGTGCAATGTTTGGCTTTGGTGAAAAGACAGGTCTGGACATTGCTGATGAACTCTCGCCGCCCTTGCCGACACGCGAGTATTTCAACAAACGCTACGGTCCCTACAAAGTCGGCTGGCACGATGGCTTTCTTGTAAATTTGGGCATCGGTCAAGGCGATATTGGTGCCACACCAATTCAGATGGCGCGCTATGTTGCAGCCCTTGCAAACGCAGGCACGCTTGTTCAACCGCACCTGCTCAAAGCCTACCGCGACAAACAAACTGGTGAGATGAAAACGCTTGAGTTTGAAAAGAAATCACTGCCCATTTCAGCCTCGACATTCGAGATTGTGCGCAATGGCATGCGTCTGTGCGTCGCCAATGGTACTGGCAAAGCTGCACAAATTGACGGCATTGAAGTGGCTGGCAAAACTGGTACTGCGCAAAATCCACACGGTGATGATCATGCATGGTTCATTGGTTTTGCACCCTATCAAAATCCAACAATTGCAGTATGCGTGCTGGTTGAAAATGCTGGCTTTGGCGGACAAGTTGCTGCACCAATTGCAGGCAAAGTGATGGCGCATTACCTCAAACATTGTCAAGCCCCGTCAAACCATATAGCTGAGGTGGCGCACTAAAGGCGTGTGTTGCCCTAGCTGTTAAGAACTTTCCCACTTGCTGTGGTGTTCATACAAAAGCACCGTGTAACCATGACCAAGATTCTAAGATGAAAGTAAGTACCATTCCTGACCATATTCTTGACTTGCCTATTAGCGGCATAAATCTCAGAGCAAATACCTTGCGCGAGGAACTGGGTAACGATCCAACGCTGCTGGTATTTGTGCGCCATTTCGGTTGCATTTTTTGCCGTGAAATGATTGCCGATATTGCTCACGCTGCAGAGACAGTGCCAAATTATCCCAGTACGCTCTTTTTCTATCAAGGAACGCTGGAAGATGGACATGAATTTTTCCCGCGCTTGTGGCGTAAGGCACGCGCAATTGCAGATTTGCCGAAAACCTTCTATAACGCCTTTGGCTTAGAGCGCGGATCACTCTTGCAGATGTTTGGTCCAGAAGTGTGGGCATGTGGCGTGCGCGCAGCAGCAAAAGGACACTTCATTGGATTGCCCGTAGGCGATCCTTGGACCATGCCTGGACTTTTCTATGTGCAAGCAAACCAAATTCTTTGGCAGCATGATTTCAAACACGCTGGCGACCATCCTGACTTTGAGCACCTGCCAGCGCAACTTGCAACCGTGCAGCGCACAACCTCGGCAATGCTTGTATCTTGAGAAGAGACCACTGTATTGAGCAATGCGTGGTTAGCACAGAAATGCACACAGAAAGGCGCGTCAGTATCGCTTGAAATGGCAGGACTTTACATCCACATTCCGTTCTGTCGCCGCAGGTGCAATTACTGCGATTTTTATTTCATCACCAATACGGCGCTAATAGACAATTTTCTGGCGGCACTCTCAAAAGAATTGGTAGTGCGTGCCAATCTGCTCAGCGGCGAGCAAATCGAAACCATTTATTTTGGTGGCGGCACCCCATCACTGCTGGCGCCAACACAGATTGACACGATACTGAACCTGATAGCGAAAACCTATGCTGTCGTCTCAACTGTCGAGCTGACGCTGGAAGTCAATCCTGAAGATGTAACAGAAGCGTATCTGCACGACCTTGTGCGTCTGGGTTTTAATCGTCTCAGTCTTGGTGTGCAGTCGTTTCGTGATTCAAAATTGCGCTGGCTCTCACGAGAGCATACGGCGGCGCAAAGTTGCCATGCCCTCGAGCTGGCACAGGCACATGTTGAGAATGTCAGTATAGACTTGATGTTTGGCATTGAGCATGAATCGCTTACAGAGTGGGAAGAAGAGTTGGAGATGGCCATCTCGCTGCAGCCAAAGCACCTCTCAACTTATTCGCTCACGGTGGAGCCGAGAACATTGCTCGAAAAGCTCATCAAGCGAGGCTTGCGTCAGCCGCCGCTCGATGCCGTGCAAGTTCAGATGTTTCTGCTTACCATGCAGAGGCTACGCGAGCATGGCTACGAACACTACGAGGTTTCGAATTTTGCCAAACCCGGATTTCATTCGCGCCATAATCGTGCGTATTGGAATCGTGTGCCGTACTTGGGGTTTGGACCGTCTGCACATTCATTTGTCATCACACCACACAGCGAAGAACGCTTTGCCAATCAGCCGAGCCTAAAGACGTATTTGGAAGCGCCAGAGTATGCTTTGTCGTTTCGCGAGATACTTTCGCCAAAAGACATCTTTAACGAAATGGTGCTCTTGGGGTTGCGACAAGGAGGCGGGATTGATCTATCGGAATTAGAGGAAAAGTTTTGTAACTTCGGCACTTATTTTTTGACGCACTTAAAACAGCGCACGACAAAGTTAGAGTCGCTTAAAACAGAAGGTTTGATTACGATTGAAACACAAGATGCACACCAAATCATTAAACTAACCGATAAAGGATTTACACTTGCCGATGCCATTGCCGAATCACTCTTCGTCTGAAACTATTCAAACTCAGTTGATGCTCACGCATAAGAAACTCAATGCCTACATTGCCCTTGGGGTCTATGCAATTGCCCAAGTGGTCTATCTGCTGACGGTAGCGCCTACGTTTTCGTTTTGGGACTGCGGCGAGTTCATTGCCGTTGCCAATACGCTGGGCGTACCGCACCCACCGGGCACACCAATTTTCACGATGATGGGCAGAGTGTTCATCATTCTCTTCGCCCCATTCATTGAAGATGTCGGACTGCGAGTCAATCTCATCAGCACAATTACTGCATCACTTGCTGTGATGCTAACCTACCTGATTACCATTCGCCTGATTCGCCTCTATCGTGGTACCGATCCGGACAGTTGGACCCTGTCTGAAAAGATCTCGGCTTACGGCGCAGGTGTTGTAGCAGGCTTGACGCTGGCATTTTCCGATAGCTTCTGGTTCAATGCGGTCGAAGCAGAAGTCTATGCCTCATCAATGTTCTTCAACACGGTGGTCGTCTGGCTGATGCTGCGCTGGTATGAGTATGCAGACACAGAAACGGGCGACAAGTGGCTTTTGCTCATCGCTTATGCTTTCGGCGTAACTTTGGGCGTGCACCTGCAAGCGCTCTTAGCATTCTTTGCACTCGCGCTGATTTACTACTTCCGCCGTTACGAATTTTCTGTGCGCGGCTTTGCAATTCTGGTCGTGGTCTCATCGCTCATGTTCCTTGTCATTTATCCAGGCATAGTGCAAAAACTGCCGCAATTGATGCGCGATACATCGCCGATGATTGGCGTGCTGATTGTGGCAGCACTGATTTATGCGGTTTATTATACCCATCAAAATAAGATGCGCTTGGCAAATCTGGTCTCGACGGCATTGCTGTTAATTATCGTCGGATACAGTTCCATGACCATGGTCATGCTGCGCTCACAAGCCAAACCCCCGATTAATGAAAATGCACCCGCTACATTTGAAAAACTCTTTTCGTATCTCAACCGTGAGCAATACGGTGATTATCCGCTCTTCAAACGTCGTTGGTCAAATGACCCCGACCATCAGCGCAATTATCAGAAGTACAGCAGCGATTTTGATTTCTTTATCAAGTATCAAGTGGCGCACCTGTATCTGCGCTATTTTGGCTGGCAGTTTATTGGTCGCGCAGGCGATGAACAAGACGATGGTGTGGATTGGTCAAAACTCTGGGGCATACCATTTGCTGTCGGTATTTTCGGGGCAATCTATCACTTCCGGCGAAATTGGCAGATGGCGCTGATGGTTACAGCACTGCTCCTTCTGACTGGGGTCTTCATCAACATCTACACCAACCCACCTGAACCTCAACCACGCGAGCGCGATTATGTCTATGTCGGCAGTTTTTTTGCCTTTGCAATTTGGGTAGGCATTGGTATTGAAGCCCTCTTTGAGACCATTCGCGAGAGTGTCAAGGAAGAATCAAAACTGACAGTAGGGGCTATTGCAGCATGTGCCTTCGGCTTGATTTTCATCAATGCCAATATGCTGCGTGTCAATTATCATTCGCACGACCGCTCTGGCAACTATGTGCCGTACGACTATGCCTACAACCTGCTGATGAGTTGCGAAAAAGATGCTGTGCTGTTTACGAATGGCGATAACGATACCTTTCCGCTCTGGTGCTTGCAGGAAGCCTATGGTATTCGCCAAGATGTGCGCGTCTGCAATCTGAGTCTGGCAAACACCGATTGGCATGTGTGGCAACTCAAAAATGAAGAACCGCGAGGTGCAAAGAAAGTCAAAATGAACATCTCCGACCGTGAGCTGAACTCAAAGGAGTTTGGCTATGAACCTTGGCGAGCAAAAGAAGTCATCTTGCCTGTGCCCGAATCAGTAAAGCAAGGTGAGTATAAGGCATACTACGAGGAACGTGCAAGCGCGCGCAAGCTCTCAAGCCTAAGTGGTAATTACACGCTGGTCGATACCATCCGCTGGACGATGCAGCCGGTGTTGCAAGGACCGAACAATCAGGGCTACATTCGAGCACAAGACCGCGTGGTGTATGAAGTCATTACCAACAACCTTTGGGAAAGACCGATTTACTTTGCGATGACCGTCAGTGAATCGAACCGCATCGGTATTGATGAATACCTGCGCATGGATGGCTTTGCGTATCGGGTCGTGCCAATTAAATCTGATGGCTATGGTGTGGTCGATAAAGAAATCATGTACGATAAACTCATGAATGTCTTTCGCTACACGAACCTTAATAATCCCAGCGTGTACTTTGACGAGAACACGCGTCGCCTAGTGAGCAATTACAGGAATGTCTTTTTGCGTCTGGCATCAGAATTTGCTAGCGATCCGAATGGCACAAGCCGTGTGCGCGAAAAAGATGGAACTATAAGAGAAGTCTCAAATAGAGACTTAGCGATTGCAGTCTTAGATAAATCCCAGTCAGATTTGCTAGATCCTCAAAAAGAATCGGATTTTCGTCTCACGCAAGCCGCGCTGCGTATGTATGCAACGGTGGGTGCAAAAGAGAAAGCACTTGAGCTGTTGCCCCAGATGGAAAAAGAGGCACAAAGCTTAATGGTGAAGAATCCGCAAGACCCGCTGCCGAATTTCTACTTAGCGCAAGCCTATCGCTCGCTGGGTGAATACCAAAAAGCCTTGCCAATTTTCCAGCAACTGGCAAGCCTCTATCCGAACGACCCACAACTCAAGCAAGAAGTGGAAGAATTGAAGCGATTGACAAGCACAGCACAACCGCAGGACAGTTCGATTTTGCCAAAAGAAAAATTAAATTGACGACGAAATCTATCTTTTGACGGTTATGTCGACTCTGGCAGAAGTAACGCATCTTATTCAGCCGAAATGGTTTGAGCCAAACATGGTAAGCGAGTTACAGCAGCGCTATTGCTCGGGCAAACCCTATCCACATGTAGTCATTGATGGCTTTCTTGATGAAAAAGTTGCTGACACGCTCTACGAAAACTTCCCGAAGTTGGAAGCCATGAAGACGCATTACGATGGTATCAATGAGCGCAAAGCGGAGGATAGTCAGTTTGAGAACTATCATCCGATGTTTAAGGCGTTGCGCAATGAACTCTACAGCCGACCTTTTCTGCAGTTCTTGGAGCAAATCACAGGCATTGAGAACCTGACAACATGCAACGGTCCACTTGGCTCAGGGACGCATCAGGGTAGCAATGGCAGTTACCTTGACATTCACATTGATTTCAACATTCATCCAACAGAGCCGCTGCATCGGCGCGTGAATGTGCTAATTTTCCTCAACAAGTTCTGGAAAGAAGAATATGGCGGCAAACTCGAGATGTGGGATGCCAACATGACTTGCTGCGGCGCTGCACACCTACCTATTCTTAATCGCTGTGTGATTTTTGAGACAAATGACATCTCCTATCATGGCTATTCCAAAATCAGTGTGCCCGAAGGTGAATCGCGCAAATCCTTCTATGCCTATTACTACACGCCAGCACCGAAAAAGATAAAGTATCATGACACGACCTTCCGCACTCGTCCAGACGAACCGATGACCAAGAAGGCAAAAACGATTGTCAAGGAGACAGCAAAAAACTTTATCAAACGCCAGCTCAAAACATTTGGGCTGATTGATTTTTACAACAAAACTTTCTTTGCGCTCAAAACGCGAAACAAAGAAAATGCGCAATGAGTGTTGCTGAGGTAGAAATTCACCCAACGGCAATTGTAGGTGCGGGTGCGAAGTTGGGCAACGGTGTTAAAATTGGCGCATATAGTGTCATTGAAGATGATGTCGAAATTGGCGACGGCACTGAAATCACGCATCATGTTGTCATTTACAGCGGTGCACGCATTGGCAAGCATTGCCGAATTTTTCCTAATGCGGTGATTGCAGCCATTCCGCAAGACCTCAAATTTTTCGGTGAGAAAACAACGCTCATTATCGGTGATCACACCACCATTCGCGAATGTGTAACGCTTAATCGTGGTACAATCGCCTTAGGCAAAACTGTCATTGGCTCCAACTGTTTGCTGATGGCTTACGTGCATGTGGCACACGACTGCACCATTGGCGACCATGTCATTGTAGCAAATGCGGTGCAGTTTGGCGGGCATGTTGAAATCGGAGACTATGCCTTCATTGGCGGGGCATCGGTGGTTCATCAATTTACACGCATTGGCAAACACGCTATGATTGGTGGCGCGGCAAAGGTAGTGCAAGATGTTCCCCCGTTTGTAACTGCCGACCGCTCGCCAGCTCGCTACGAAGGCATCAATCTTACTGGCTTAAAGCGACGCAACTTTTCCTCTGCGCAAATCAACATCATCCGCGATTGCTACCGCATCATTTTTCAATCGGGATTGCTCATCAAAAATGCCATTGAAAAAGTAAAAGCGGAAGTGCCCGATTCACCAGAACGGCGCGAGATTCTGGCATTCTTTGAATCGCATAGCAAACGCAAATTCATTCGTTCGTGCTTTACACCGCCTCACGGTGAGTCGTCGGCATCCAATTGAGACTTAAAAGCATGTTTCAAAATACTGGACACCATGCGCACACACTCTTGCTCTCACCTTAATTTGCCCTTGCACTACGCTACTCCAGAACACTGGGCAGAGCGCGTGCTGCAAGCGCCTCTGGAACTGCTGTACGACCATGCTTACTTGGAGCGCAAGGCTGCAAACAATGCCCTAGAACTTTTGAACCGCTGTACAGACTTGAACGCTTTACCTCAATGGGCGGTAACACTTGCACACCTTGCTCAAGATGAAACATCGCATCTCTATCTGGTCTTACAACTCATTGCACGACGCAAGGGCGTACTGCCACGCACGCATCGCAACCCCTACGCAAGTGAGCTCCGACGCACGGTGCGAATAGGACAAGGCAAGTATGAACTGCTCGATAGACTGCTCATCTCTGCACTGATCGAAGCACGCTCTTGTGAGCGCTTCTGGCTCTTAGGCGAATCTGCTACTGATAAAGACCTGCAGCGAATGTACCGCAGTCTGTTTGCATCTGAAGCAGGGCATTACAAAACCTTTCTCAAGCTTGCTGAAACCCTGCTTGAAGAAGAGACAGTCGCCGCAAGATGGTCTGAACTGCTTGCCATAGAAGCAGAGATTATCCAAAAGCAACCTCAGCAGCCTACACTGCACAGCGGTACATGAGGCTCAAATAAGAATGCATAACTGTTATGCAACTTTTGCCAAAACCGTTATGGTTATGACTTGCATACGCTTGGAGTCAGAGTGTACAACACAAGAATACATGGCAAAAAATATGCACTGCTTATGCACAACGATTTCAGTGAGAGCAAATCTCGCCTTAATTTTGTGCTAAATTTGTTCAACGAATCCTTTTTGCACTCACCTGCTTGATGTCTTCTCATTCTGCCATCGGTAAGACCGATTTGGAGGTCTGCCTCGAAGCCTATCGGCAACGCATTAACCGTGAGCTGGCAAAACTCTTTCAACATGAGCCGAACTCGCTCTATGAACCTGCACGGTACATTTTGCAGGGCAAAGGAAAGCGTATTCGTCCAATTCTTGCGCTGATGGGCGCCGAAGCCATTTCAGGAGAAGCCGAGCCCGCATTGCCGATTGCACTTGCTGTGGAAGTGCTACACAATTTTACCTTGATTCATGACGACATTATGGACAAAGCTGAATTGCGCCACGGCAGGCTCACCGTTCATAAAAAGTGGGACATTGATACAGCCATTCTCACGGGCGATGTCATGCATGCAGTTTCTTATTCACTGCTGCTGCGTACCAAAAGCGCTCACTTGGAAAAAATCTTCACGATTTTCACAGACGCCGTCGCTGTAATCTGTGAAGGACAATCTTACGACAAGGAATTTGAACACCGACACAATGTTACAATTGATGAATATCTGATGATGATTTCCAAAAAGACAGGTCGACTGATGTCTGTCTCGCTTGAACTCGGGGGCTTAGCTGCCAATGCTACACCTGCACAAGCAAAAGCACTGCGTAATTTTGGCACGCTAATCGGACAAGCCTTTCAAGTGCAAGATGATTTGCTGGACATCATTGCAGGTGATAAGTCAGGTAAAGTCGAAGGCGGCGATGTCATCGAAGGCAAAAAGACCTTCCTTCTGCTCAAGGCGCTCGAGCGTGCTAAAGGCAAAGACAAGGCGCTATTGCAGCATATCATCAAACATAAAGGCATTGAGAAAGAGCGCGTGCCCGAAGTCAAAGCCGTCTATGAACGCTGCGGGGTAATTGAAGAAGCACGCAAACTGATCGAAAACGATTTCAAACAAGCCATGAAATACGCCAAGAAGTTGCCACATCTTGCAGGACGAGAAAAACTCATGCAATTTGCCGCCTATGTCATGAACCGTGAATTTTAGAATAGAGACGCATCAAGACTTGAAACAAAATGTAGAGTGTAGTATTATTATGCGACCCAAAACAAAACAATCTCTTCTATGGCTGTCTCCCTGCGCTCTTCTATTGGTCTGCGCATCATTATCATTGCAATTCTAACGCTCATCTTGCTGATTCCAACAGCAATGATTGATGGACTAATCACCGAGCGAGAGAATCGGCGCAATGCTGCTGTGCAGGAAGTCAGCTCAAAGTGGGGCAGCGAACAAATCCTAACAGGCGCCATACTTATCCTTCCCTACAAGCCCAGCCAGTTGGAGCGGCAAACTGACGACAAAGGGAAAACGATAACACGGAAAGTCGGTGAAAGCCTGAAATACATTCATCTGTTGCCACAAAGCCTGAACATCACAGTGGAACTCTTGCCTGAAATCCGACATCGTGGTATTTATGATATTGCACTCTATAATGCCAAAGTAAAACTTGCTGGCACATTCTCACTAGCTGAACTGAGCAATCTCTCAATTGAGCAGCCTGAAAATATCCAGTGGCAAGAGGCAACGCTCGCAATAGGGATTACTGACCTCAAAGGCATTCGCGATGTGATTCCCATTGAGTGGAATGGCAAAGCAATGTTTGCTAACCCTGGCTTACCGACACGCGAGGTAATTGGCAATATCCCTTTCAATCCTTACAAGGCACAAAGACAACCTGTTGCGAACTACGACTTTGAGCCTACGCAAGGAGTTGCATCTAGCAGCGGCGTGAGCGTAAAACTCAACGATCCTTCGCTGAAAGATTTCTCAAATGCGCTCTATGCCTTTTCAACCACGCTGGACCTCAATGGCAGCGAAGAGTTTATGGTCGTGCCCGTTGGCAAAGAAACAACCGTAAGCATCGCGTCAAGTTGGACTAGCCCCAGTGCGATTGGTGCATACTTGCCTGAACAGCCACTCAATGCTACAAGCGAAGGCTTCAGAGGCACATGGAAAGTCTTGCATCTTAACCGTGAGTATCCACAGGCATGGATTGGCAACGCCTATCGTATCTACAACTCCGCGTTCGGCGTAAGACTGCTCTTGCCAGTTGACGAATATCAGAAGAATACACGCACCGTTAAGTATGCCGTGATGTTCATCGGGCTGACGTTTCTTACCTTCCTGATGACCGAACTGCTCAACCGCATTGCAATTCACCCGATTCAGTATTTGCTCATCGGTCTTGCGCTAGTCATCTTCTATGTGCTGCTGCTCTCACTCTCAGAGCAAGTAGGATTCAACTGGGCATATATCCTCTCGAGCCTCGCAGTGATTGGATTGATTGCAGGCTATGCCAAAAGTGTGTTGAAAAGTACACTGGCAACGCTGTTAATTACAGGAATCTTAGTGATTCTCTACGGATTTCTCTTCACGATTTTGCAGTTGCAGGATTATGCCTTGCTCTTAGGCAGTTTGCTGCTCTTCGTAACGCTAGCACTCGTGATGTATCTTACACGCAAAATTGATTGGTTCAATGCAGGTAAAGTATTGGACGAGAGTGCAAAAGAAAACCCTGTGTCGCAAACATAAGGTAAAGAAAAACGCTGCGCTTTAGTTCGAGATATGTGTAGCACAAAGAGTAATGGGGGAATGCGCGTTGAGACTCAGGTGGCAGTAGACGCAGGTACACTGCTCTTTTCTGCACCGCTCTTTTCACTGCTCTGGCTTTTGCCGTTAGCCGCAGATTTGGCACTACCGTTGTTTTTGTAGTCGGTGTTGTAGAAGCCTGTGCCTTTGAGCACAAACCCACCAGCGGCACTGATGACGCGCTGAAAGGTTTCTTGTCCGCAATTCGGGCAGACTGTTAGAGCCGGCTCTGTAATGCGTTGCTGAATTTCAGTTTCATAGCCGCATGAAAGGCAGCGATAGTCATAAATTGGCATGGTGATTCCCTCCTCCGTTTTTTCTTCGGGCAAAGCAAACCACAAAGCCCGCTGAAAAAGTTCCCAGCGCAAAGTTACTTTACGCCGCCCATAAGGTTGGAAATTGGCTTAATCAGCAAAAAGAGCACCAGCGATGCCGCACCCGCAGTTGCAAACACAGAAAGGAAAAGCAAGGGCAAGGGAAAAGTCTCAAAGAGACTTGCGATTTGTCCGCCAGCAAAGTTGCCTACTGATGCGCCTAAGAACCACACGCCCATCATCTGTCCGACTACACGCTCAGGCGCAAGTTTCGTTACTGTGGAAAGTCCAACAGGACTCAGACACAGTTCTGCGATGGTATGAATCAGATAGACCATGACAAGCCACATGGGGCTAACGCGAAAGCCCTCAGGTGCGCCAGCAAGTGTAAGCGCAGGCGGTACAAGAATCACGAAACCTAAGCCTACGCCCAGCAATCCAATAGCAAACTTGACAGGACTTGAAGGCTCTAAATTGCGCTTTGCAAGCCACACCCATAGCCAAGCAAAGACAGGCGCAAGCGTAATAACAAAGAGCGAGTTCAGCGATTGAAAATACGACGATGGGAAAGCCACACCAAAGAGTGAATTACGGGTAAATCTATCGGCAAAAAGGTTCAGGCTCGAGCCTGCTTGTTCAAACGCAGACCAAAAAGACCGCAGCGCAAACAAATAGCACAACAACAACAATCAAGCGGTTGCGTTCCACAGGTGTCCACTCTTGTGCAAAGAGTGCGGCAAAGTATCCAAGCGTTACAATGACGTATGCAATGCCAATGATGAAACTGATGTTATCGGCATTGATGCGAACGGCATCAGTGACATGCAGTAGCACAAAGAGCACAATAAGACCGACAACAAGGCTAATTCCGAGAATCAATTGCCGCTTGGTTTTTTGAGCAGCTTCGGCATCAGGGTTTGGGGCAGGCGGCGCACCAGCGTTGCCTAAAAAATTTCCGGTTAGCATGAACTGCACCAGTCCAAGAAACATGCCCACTGCAGCCGCACCAAAGCCCCAGTGCCAACTTCCTGTGGGATCCACGCCCATACTGGTCAAGACCCCTTTGAAACCACTCGGCTTGCGCAAGTGTGCCACAGACGAGCGGCGCAATGAAAGCGCCCAAGTTGATGCCCATGTAGTAAATTGAAAAACCAGCATCGCGACGCGCATCGTCTGGTGAGTAGAGCTGTCCAACCAGCGCGCTGATGTTAGGCTTGAGCAACCCTGTGCCAAGCACCACAAGGACTAATCCAAGATAAAAGGTGGTGATGCCGGGCAGCGCCAGCGAAATGTGGCCAAGCATGATGACGACACCGCCGATAAAGACAGAGCGACGCAGCCCCAAGAACTTATCCGCAATCCATCCGCCGGGCAGAGAGAGTAAGTAGACAAAAGCGGTATAGGTAGCGTAGATGACGCCAGCGTCGCGTGCTTCAAAGCCAAGGCCACCAGCCGTAACAGGCGCAGTCATGAAGAGAATAAGCAGAGCGCGCATGCCGTAGTAACTGAAACGCTCCCACATTTCAGTAAAAAATAAGGTCGAAAGTCCGCGCGGATGCCCGAAAAACGCTGTATCGTTGCTAGCAGAAACAGAAGTGGTTTGAAGAGATGCAGTGTCAGGTGATGGCATTGCAAAAGCGTTGTTTTGTTGCACAGAAGTTTTGTTGAATGAATTAACACAAAGTAAAGGAATTTTTGTGCCCTTCAAAAAGTGATATGTAGCGTTCACGCTTCAGCGTATGCCTTACAGATGCGAGAAATAAAGACGTTGAAGAGTTTGCGTTAGATTTTCGCGTTTGAGTTTTTTAGAACTTTCATAACTTCAAACCGAGCAATACGACGATGACTGAGGTGAAGGTAATGCAGCCTACTGCAGAGTGAGGACAAGCGCAGCCACAAGTAAGTGTGCAGGTACGCTATGTTCAGAATGATTCAGATCACCATGCCTGAAATCATTTTAGTATGGCTCTCTGCGCATGAGCGCGATGCAAAACGAAGATGCACGGAGCAATTTGTCTAACTACTAAACCTATCAAAGCTATGCCAAAGGAAAAAGCTACCGATAAAGCCGCAGAAAAAGCATTTGACAAAATTAGTGCGGAGAAGCGTAAACAACTTGACCTTGCTGTAGAGGCGCTCGAGAAGCAATTCGGCAAAGGCACAATTATGACACTGGGCGATGATGCCAACATGCAAATTCCTGCAATTTCCACAGGCTCTATCGCACTGGATTTTGCACTGGGTGTCGGTGGTTTACCCAAAGGCAGAATCATTGAAATTTTTGGTCCTGAATCGTCTGGTAAAACCACAATTGCCTTGCACGCTATTGCTGAGTGTCAGAAAGAAGGTGGAATTGCCGCCTTTGTCGATGCAGAGCATGCCTTTGACCCCGGCTACGCAAAGCGCATTGGTGTCGATGTCAAAGCGCTGCTCTTTAGCCAACCCGAATCTGGTGAGCAAGCTTTAACCATTGTGGAGACATTAGTGCGTAGCGGTGCGGTTGATATTGTCGTCGTAGACTCGGTTGCGGCACTGGTGCCACAAGCCGAACTTGAAGGTGAAATGGGTGATGCGCAAGTTGGCTTGCAAGCGCGCTTGATGTCGCAAGCCTTGCGTAAGCTGACAGGAGCAATCTCTCGCTCAAGCTGCATTGCGATTTTCATTAACCAGCTGCGCGAAAAAAATCGGTACAATGAGCTATGGTGAACCGACAACCACAACTGGTGGACGCGCCCTGAAATTCTATGCTTCTGTACGCCTTGATGTCCGACGCATTGGCGCAATTAAAGAAGGGACAGATATCATTGGCAACCGCACCAAAGTCAAGGTAGCAAAAAACAAAGTTGCACCCCCCTTCAAAGAAGTTGAGTTTGATATCATTTACGGTGAAGGTATCTCTAAGACGGGCGAACTCATTGACCTAGCGGTAGAAATGGGCATCATTAAAAAGTCAGGCGCATGGTTTAGTTATGAAGGTGAAAAAATTGGTCAAGGCAGAGAAGCCGTGCGAGATACACTCAAGACGAACAAAGCACTTTATGAGAAAATCTTCGCTCAAGTGCGCGAGGGACTGAACAGTGACCGGCTCGATTTTAGCGTGCCGCCCACAGCCGAAGAAGAAGCGGACAGTAGGCTCACCGAAGCGGAAGTTGCAGAATAGAGCAGGCGCTGTTGATGAGTGGTATTCGAGGGTATCGCTGTGCCTAAGGAGGTGTTCTGTAACATCATGCGGCAATAAATGCATAAAGTAGCGATTGTAATCCGCAAAGAATATCTTGAGCGCGTCAAAAGTACGGGCTTCATTGTCTCTACCGTGCTCATTCCAATCTTGATGGCAAGTTTTATTGTCGTGCCGATACTGATGCAACTTTTGACGAACAAATCTGACTTGCGCGTAGCCATCATTGATAAAACACAAAAATTCAAGGCGAATCTGCAAGCAGTTTTTGAAAAGCAAGCGCCGCTGCAAATCGTCTTTGCAGACTTTGCAGATGAAAGTGAGCGCGAAATACTCATCAAAGAGACAGATTTGGGCAAACTCAGTGGGTATTTGGTGTTGCGCTACGATTCAGCAGGGCAAATTCTTGCAACCTACACGAGCAAAAACACCACAGATTTTGATGTGTTGCGTAAGTTGGAAAATGGTGTACGCACCGCTGTGCGTCAGCAACTGCTTGCTGAGCGCGGTTTTAGTCAAGCAGAAATCCAAGCCTTTGAAAGACCAATCTCATTTCAGACTCAAAAACTAAGCGGTGGAAAAACATCAAACGACTCAGGCGTAGGCAGTTTTATCATTAGCTATGTGATGGCATTGCTGATCTACAGTACACTGTTAGGCTACGGTAGCATGATTTCCGCCGCTGTGATTGAGGAAAAATCCAGTAGAGTGATGGAAGTGCTGATTTCATCAGTAAAACCAGTTGAATTGATGATGGGTAAAATTATTGGCGTCGGGTTGGTAGCGCTGACGCAATATGCAGTGTGGGTAATTGCTGCACTTTTGCTATCAGGACTATCGTTGCAAAGCCTCGGTGGCAGTATGATTCCAAAGACCAGTTTAGAACTACCGACGTCTTTGCTGTTTTATTTTGTGCTGTATTTCCTCTTGGGCTACTTGATTTACGCAACACTGTATGCAGCTACAGGCTCAGCATTTGAGACTGCACAAGATGCACAGTCGCTGCAATTCCCTATTACCGCGCTGGCCGTCATTGCAATTTTATTTGTTCAAATTGCAATCTCAAAGCCTGAGTCGCCGCTTGCCATAGGGCTTTCACTCGTGCCATTTTTTGCCCCAGTTTTAATGATTGCACGCATGAGTGTAACCGACGTTCCATTCTGGCAAATTGCACTTAGTCTCACCCTTATGGTAATTACATTCTATGCTGTGCTCTGGGCATCGGCGAAAATCTACCGCATGGGGGTTTTGATGTATGGCAAGAAGCCCGCGCTGGGTGAGCTGTTCAAATGGCTACGCTATTCATAGTGCACCTTAGTGGCAAGCTTTATTGTACTTGCGTAACTTGAAATAATTGTAAGGCAACGGCACAAGAAACCCTGCAAGCAAAGAGACCGAAAGTGCAAACCAGAAAAACGGTTCGTGGGGCATAGCCGTACCGCCTGTGAGCAAGTAGTCAGTAACATTCTCTGCAAGCTCCATTGCCAGCATGGAGAGGAAACTCATTGAGAGTGCAGTGTGCAGTGCAGCGCGCCAGCTAAATTTTTCCCGCCACTTCAGCAGAAGTGTCTCCATCATCACTGATGTGCTAAGTCCACAAAGCATGGCTATGCCCATAATCAGCCACATCGACCAGGCCAGTGCTGTAGCTTGTGCGTAGATAATAAATCCGAAATCACCAATCGAGCAGCCGATGAGGCAATTCAGTGTGTTGAGCGAGGCACGCTTCCATGTGATGTTATCCTGCCAAAATTCAGGAGCACTCGCACGAGGTGCCGCTGGCACATTCAGCGTGGGCAGCGCAAGATGAAACATAGGAACAGCAAGCTCGTCAGCAGCGCACTCAGAGGCGTGGTAACTGCCAACCTTCGCCAGCGCTTGATTGATTTCTGTGAGCGGCAAAGGACGCTGTGTTTTCACCATAGCAACTGGCGGCGAGAGCGAGACGGTAACATCCACAACTCCTTCCAAACTTCTTAGTGCCTGTCGGATATGCTCCACACAACCCTCACAGCGCATGCCAGAAATGCTCAAACGCAACTCTTGCTGCGCAGTTGAGTGAGAAGCAAGCGTACTAACAATTGAGTGTGACATCAAGCGTATGGATATTATGGTTGAATACTTCAAAAAAATTACGAAAACTTCTTATGTATTTTTATACTTTGTCGACAGGCCGACAACTAGCCGCACATTTAGCATGCAGCAAGATGTGAAACTGACGCTTCTGTCGGAAGCAATAAACGGCGCAATTCACGAGCTCAATCAGCCGCTGACCATGATGAACTTTGCGGCTGAAGCGTTGACCCTGCTAGCTGAACACAAACCCGACTCTCTTCTCAATGACCTTAGGAGAATTGCAGAGCAGATTCGAAATGGCGCAAAACGCCACCACGAAATTTTAGAATACCTGCGCAGCCTTATACAAAACAATGTAGTGCCGCAAACTCTCAATCTCAATGAAACAATTAAACACACCCTGCAACTGCTACACTCAAGACTGAGTGCGAAACAGTGCATTGTGAAAACCATGCTGAACGCCCCAAATCCCATTTTGCAGGTGAAAGTCTCACAGCTCAATCTTCTGATTTTTACAATGATTTTCAGTGCACTCAATGGTGTGGAAAAAAATGCTAACGCTGATGATGCGGACAGAGTACAACCCGAAATTCTCTTCAAAACACTGCAGCGCAAAAAGACAATTGAACTGCGCTGCGAGTGTACGAAAAGTCGCAGTCGCCATGCAATACCACCTGCGCCAATAGACAAAACCTATGCAGAGCTGATGCGTTCACTTGCTCAGCACTTAGGAGCGGCAATTTCTTTTTCGCTGAATACTTCCCGGTTTCGTACCACAATCTCTATCAAGTTTCCATATTTTTCAGAATAAGTAAAGAAGGCTACAGATGCAGACGAAACCGACAATTTTACTTGTTGATGATAGCGACTTTGTGCGTGAAGCAGCAGCAACGAGTTTATCTCTTGTGGGATACCGTGTTTATCTTGCCCAGTGCGGTGCGGAAGCCATTTCCCTTTTCAACCGTGTGCAGCCTGACATCACACTGCTTGATATTCATTTGCCCGACCTGGGCGGTTTTTCCGTGCTAAAAGCTTTGCGTCACATTCGACCTGACGCTGAGATAATTTTTATCACGGGTGAAGGTGATATGGCACTCGTTATTGAAGCCTTGCGCAGCGGCATCTCCGACTTTGTGCCTAAACCACTCTCGCTTGAGACCCTTTTGCCAGTGTTGGAAAATGCAGAACGAAGACTTGAACAGAAAAAAGCAGCACAAGCAACATCGGTGCGGATTTCTGAACCAGCTGAACCTGCAGCGAACCGTATCAAGATCAAAGTGCAAGCATTTGGTAGTTTAGTCGTCACTGTAGGACAGAGCATAGTAACTGAAAACGATTGGCACAACTTCAAAACCGCTGCCGTGTTCAAGTTGCTGCTCATTCATCACAAGCGAATTGTGTCGCTGGATAACTTGATTGAGCAAGTATGCGAGGGAATCTCAACGCGCAGTGCCGAAGTGATGATTTTCACCGCAGTGTCTGCAATTCGCCGTATGCTAGAGCCGAATTTGAAAAACGGACGCGATTCGAGATACGTGCTGACACACAAATCAGGATATGAACTAAACTTGGGCGAACTCAATGTGGATTACTACTACGATGTTGAAGCCTTTGAAGCACTGATTCGCGAAGCACAACGCACGCGCTCGGCACAGAAGTATCTTGCCGCTACTGAACTCTACCATGATGAATTTCTCAAAAACGATATAGCGCATAACTGGTCGAGCTACAAGCGACAGATGCTCAAAGACTTTTATCTGAGCGCCTTGCAATTTTTAGTCGACCAAGCCCAAGCTGAAGCACGACTGCATGATGTGATTGAACTGGCTCAGAAAATGCTGCAAGCCGATGAGCTCTATGAACCTGCCTACA
Organism: [Chlorobium] sp. 445; assembly: GCA_002763895.1. Classification (NCBI taxonomy): domain Bacteria; kingdom Pseudomonadati; phylum Chlorobiota; class Chlorobiia; order Chlorobiales; family Chloroherpetonaceae; species [Chlorobium] sp. 445. The sequence continues at coordinate 17,172 of NSLH01000010.1, read as the reverse complement.
CGATTTTAATCAAAACCTATCTTGACTTGCGTCGACCTGCAGCTGCAAAGAAAATCATAGAACTCTGTGAGCATAATTTTCGTCGGCACTTGAATGCGCCTGTGCCTGCATACATTGCTGAGCTCATGATCTAAGCTCACTCAGCAAATTTGATATCGCCGTAGGTAATCAAGTTACCAAATGGATCAAGCAAGCGAAGGCGAAAGAGCCGACCACGCAAGTCGCTAAGGTTTCCACTTGCAGCAATCGGTGCAAGATTGAGCCGATAAAACTCTGTACCAAAAGAGGAATTAACACTCCAACGCGCAATAAAAACAGGGTTGCCAGCTGTGTTGGTGGCAAGCACATCGACACGACCCAGTGGCACGGTCGTGTTGTATTCCACAATGAGCGAAACAATGCCGTTAGGCGTCGGATTGGGAAAAGCCGGTCTGACACGCACTTCGTTTCGGAACCGTTCTTGAATGCGCCAGTCGTCAGGGTCAATGCGCAGAATGTTCCCCACAGCATCGGTCTCGGTGAAATTCTCCACCTCAGGCGAGACACTCTCTGTGAGCGGCGCAACACAACCACAAGTGAGCAACGCCGCGCATAGTAGCACTCGCAAGCGCTTAGTCCACATTGACTTTTTCTTTGATAAGATAAGGTTCAGCTTGCAGGTAGGTTTTGGTGATCATCTCTCCAAGTAGACCGATGCCAAAGAGTTGGACGCCTAAAATAATAAGCATCACACCTAACAGCAGCAGTGGGCGATTGCTCATGGAAGCATCAAACATGATTTTCTCGAAGGCAAGATAGAAGCTAATTGCAAAGCCGATGAAGAACGCTACAATACCCAGCATGCCGAAAAAGTGCATCGGGCGTTTCATGTACTTGGTGATGAAGAGCACGGTAAGCAAATCCAAAAAGCCGTTGAAGAAGCGGCTGATTCCAAATTTTGAATGACCATACTTGCGTGCGCGATGTTGCACCACAAGTTCGCCTACGCGAAAGCCATTCCACTTGGCAAGCACAGGAATGTAGCGATGCATTTCGCCATAGATTTGCAAGGATTTGACCACTTCATGGCGATAGGCTTTCAACCCGCAGTTGAAGTCATGCAAAGGCACGCCTGAGAGTATGCGCGTAACAGCATTGAAGAGTTTTGAAGGCACAGTCTTTGTGATTGGATCATAGCGTTTTTTCTTCCAGCCGCTGACAAGGTCATAGCCTTCTTCGAGTTTGCGAATTAGGGGCTCAATTTCATAAGGATTATCTTGCAAGTCAGCATCCATTGTGATGACATACTTGCCCTGTGCAGCTTTGAAGCCCGCATCTAACCCTGCTGATTTGCCATAGTTGCGCCGAAACGAAATAAGTTTGATTTCAGGATGCCCTGCGATAAGACGCTTGATAACTTTGTCTGAGCCATCGTTTGAGCCATCGTTGATAAAGAGAATTTCAAATGACGGACGATGCCCAAAGAGTGCCCCGAGTTCATTTTTGGAGATGGCATCCGTGATTTGCGCAGCAAGTTCAGGCAGCGACTCTGCTTCATTGAAGAGTGGAATGACGATAGAAATATCGTAGCGATATGTCGTATCTGCATCGACTGAACGATGTGCTTCAATCTGAGATTGAATGTTAAGCATTTGAAAACAAAAGAAAGTTTTACAGAACGCAATCTAACACTTTTTAGAAAGTTCTTGTGCGCCGATATATCCATCAGAATGTCATCTATGCTTAAGGTGCAAAGTTGATGATGGAAAGTGATTGTTGCAAAAGCGCGGATTTTTTGCTACACTTGCGCCGCCTTTTTTCTACGCGCCGTTTAGAACAAAGGCAACACACGGCGCATGCATTCACAAAACGCTATGACGAATTTGCAATTTCGTTCTGACAACACTGCTCTTTTCACGTTTCTGATCATTGGTGTGCTGCTGTGTCTTGCAGCATGCAGTGCAAGCAATACTGCAAATCGTAGCAACACAGACCGTGAGGCGGTCGTGGCGCGTATTGAGCAGGGCAATTGGCAAAGCCTTATCACCCTGGCTGAATTTGAAGAACGCTACCTTGAAACGCGCCGCTCAGCAGAAGAAGCTCGCCAAGATTCCCTTTCGGCTTACCGCGAGTTTCTAGAGCGTTACATCGACTTCAAGCTCAAAGTTAAAGACGCAATAGATAAAGGATTCGATAACGACGCCGAAGTGCTCAGCGAACTGCGTCAGTATCGCAATCAGCTTGCACAGCCCTACCTTGTTGAAAAAGAACTTTACGAAAATGCCATCAAAGACCTCTACGAGAAGCGTCAGTACGAAATTGATGCCTCGCACATTTTAGTTTTCGTCGCACAAGATGCTGCCCCAGCCGATACAGAGAAAGCCTACAAAAAGATTCAAGAAGCACTTTCAGCCTTGCAGCGCGGCGCACCCTTCGATAGCGTTGCGCGTCAATACTCTGAAGACCCCAGTGTGGTACAAAATGGCGGACGCTTGGCTATTTCACAGGCGGCGTGATGGTGCATCAATTTGAAGATGCAGTTTATGCAACGCCGGTCGGTAGCCTGAATGGTCCCTTTCGCACACGCTTTGGCTACCATATTGTCAAAGTGTGGGATAAGCGACCACGCACACCGGACATTCGAGCTGCACACATTCTCGTGCAGTTAAATTCTAACTTGCCAGAAGATACACTCAAGGCATACGAGAAGATTCAAGCCATCTACGACTCGCTCAAGCAGGGACGAGATTTTGCTGAACTGGCACGTTTGTATTCCGATGACCCCGGCTCGGCAGAGCATGGTGGTGATTTGGGGTTCTTTTCACTGGGCAGAACTGTCAAGCCATTCGAAGAAGCTGCTTTTGCACTCAAAAACATAGGCGATTTGTCGCCCATCGTGCGTACATCCTTCGGCTACCACATCATTAAATTGCTTGACCGCAAAAAGACTGCTACACTCGACGAAGAGCGTGAGGAATTGAAGGCAATGCTGCGGCGCAATCCAGAGAAAATCAATGCAGAGACAAGCAAACTCACGGCGCGACTAAAAAAACTCTACAACTACCGAGAGAACCCAACTGCAGTTGCTTTGCTCTACGCCAAAATCGATACAACAGCGGAAGGTTATGCCAAGTTTGAGACAACATCACTCGGTGCGCTCAAAGACTCGCTCTGCTTTACTTTTGCTCAAAAGCGCTACACACTCGATAGTCTACTTGGTTATTTGCGAAACTTCGCAAGCGGTCGCAAACTGACCGAGAAAGATCTGATCGCTTACCGTGACAGCTATGCGCAGCGTGAACTTATTGACTACGAAACTGCACAGCTAGAGACGCGTTACCCTGAATTTGCCAAGCTCATGCGCAACTACAAGGATGGCATTCTGCTCTTCACGGTCTCTGAACGCACGGTGTGGAGTAAATCTGCTGTAACAGATTCTATGGCACGTGCTTATTTTGAAGCCCATAAAGACGAGCTCAAGTTTAGCGATCGTGTTGGGATTTCGCAGATTGTCGTCTCCGATAAAGCGCTGATTGACAACTTGCGTGAAGAACTTGTCGAGCAGCGCCGTACCCTTGATGTGGTTTCTGCTGACAGCGTCAGGCGCGCAAAACTTGCTCTGCGTAAGCAGCTTGCAGCACTCAAACGCAACACAAAAGACTACGCAAGCAAGAAAGACTCTCTGCTCAAGCAACTGGCAGCACTCAAAGTTGATACAAAACCACGATCATTTGATGAACTTGCAAAGCGCTACAGCGAAAAATATGACCCAGAAACAGGTGCATTTGTGGGGCTCTTTCAACGCGGAGAGAGTTTGCTTGCTGACATTGTCTTCGAAAATGAAATTGGCAGCATCAGCGCACCAATTACCTATGAAGATCGTTACTATCTAATTCGTCTCGACAAGCGAGAGCCAGCGCGCAATAAGACGTTTGAGGAATCTCTGACGGAAATTTATTCGCGCTATCAGGATGAGAAAAACCGTCAACTCGAGGAAGAGTGGATAAAAGGGCTGCGTGCAAAGAGCAGGATTCAAATTTTTGAAGAAGTACTTAAATCTGCCTTTCAATCAAATCAGGCAGCCCAAACAGCAATGACCAAATAATTTTTCATGCGACTTTGGGAACACTTTCAGGTTTCACGCCTCTTGGCTTCACAGTAGCGATAGTGATCGCTGCAGCACTCCTAAGTGGCTGCTCTAACGCGCCAAATGAGCCCCCTGTAGCAAGACTCGGCAAAAGTGTGCTAACGCGAGAGGAACTTCGACGATCGCTCTCGTACCAAAACCTCGAAGACAGTGTTACGCAAGCGATGATGTATCTTGAAGATTGGCTAGCAACCACTGCGCTCTACGAAAAAGCTGTGCAGGAAGGCATGGACAGGGACACGCTCACACAACTGCTCATTGATAAATCGCGCCGCAAAATTATAGCGACGCGGTACTTTGAGCGCAAACTCCAAGAAGAAATTCAGGCAGGTAAATTGCGTGTAGATTCATCGGAAGCACAAGCGTTTTACACTGTCAACGCTGGGCTGTTTCAGTTTCGCGAACCACACTACCGATTGCTGCGTCTTTATGCCTCATCGCAAGATGCAATTCTTGCAATTCGTCAAAAACTGGTAGCGGGTGCATCGGACGACGAGCTGTTGTTGCTTGCTCAATCGCTTTCACCGGCGCTGGCTCAAACCAACAGCATGGCGTTTCAACTCTCAAAAGAAGCACGTCCGCTGCAAGCCTTGCAGTTAGAGTCTTACACGCTATCTCAATTCTTAGAGCGAATGCGCCCGAAAGATATAACGCCCATCATCAAAGTTGGAGATTCACTTTTCGTCGTGATGCGCTTGGATGAAAAGCTCGATAAAGGTGCAACCATGACTTTTGAACAAGCCTATGCTGGCATTGAAGAAATTTTGCGGCAGCAAAAGCAAAAATCGTTTTTTCGTTATCTTGTAGGCTCTTCGAAAAAAGCGCTTGAGTCAGTAAAATAACTATGTGATTGCGATATGTGGAACTTCTCGAAATCTCGGCATGGACGACGTCTGAACCTTTGGCTATCAGGGTTCAGCAGTGGGCTCTTGCTTGTGCTCCTGCTGCACAGCACTCTCAAGGCACAGTTGCTCGATGGTGTTGTAGCGGTTGTCGGTGATGAAGTGATCTTGAAATCAGATATTGATTCACAAGTTGCGCTGTATGCCTATCAAAATCAGATAGACCCGCGCACCCCCGGTCTTTGGACCAAAATGCTGCAATTGACGATCGATCAAAAAATTTTGGTTGCCAAAGCCAAACTCGACAGTATTCAAGTCAATACGAGCCAACTGGATGCGCTGGTTACAGAGCGTATGTCCTACATTCGTCAGCGTCTGGGTTCAGAAGAAGAAGTCGTGAAGTATTTCGGCAAGTCAATTTCACAATTGCGCGCTGATTTGCGTGAAGAATTGAAGGCGCAACAGATGGTGGCTGAATTGCAACGAAAGAAATTTGCGAGCGTAACAATCTCGAATGATGATGTGCTCAAATTCTATGAAGCTTACAAAGATTCTTTGCCGAACGTTCCTGCAGAAGTAGAACTTGCGCACATTCTCATTCGCCCAAAAGCAGATAGCTTGGCGCGTCTGTCTGCACTTGAAAAGATGAAGCAAATTGAAGCCGAGCTACGCGCAGGCGCAGACTTCGCTGAACTGGCAAAGAAATACTCTGAAGACCCCGGCTCTGCAAGAAGTGGCGGCGATTTAGGGTATGTCAAGCGTGGCGAGTTTGTCAAACGCTTTGAGGAAGTGGCATTTGCGCTGCGTGAAGGGCAAATCTCGAAAATTGTGGAAACGGAATTTGGCTTTCACATCATTCAGTTGCTTGACCGACGAGGCGAATCCATTCACACACGGCATATTCTTTTGCGCTTCGACCAATCCAAGCGCGATGATAAAGCCGCTATCGAGCGCTTGAATGAGATCCGCTCACAGATTCTCTCGGGCGAGCTAAGTTTCGGCTTAGCAGCACGACTACATTCTGAAGACGAACGCACTGCATCGCAAGGTGGCGATATCATTTCGCCGCAAACTGGTAGCAATCGCATTCCGTTGGAAGCCATTGATGCCTCATTTAGAGAAGTTGTCGAGACACTTAAACCCGGCGAAATCTCCGAGCCACGACGCATTAACATCGTTGGAACTGACGACTATGCCTATCACATTGTGCTGCTGAAGTTCAAGTCGGAGCCACACAAGATGAATCTCACAAGCGATTATACACGCATCAAAAACTTCGCACTGCAAAAGCGTCAAGCTGAACTTTACGAAGAATGGCTAAATCAACTTCGCAAAGAAGTCTATTGGAAAATCAAACTCTAAGAGCAATTGCGCACTTGCTTGGCACAATAGGTCGACGTCTGGCTGCTGTCCTTGTGCTTGCATCACTCCCGCTGGCTGTACTTTCTGCACAAACTTCTAGGCCGTCCTTACCCGATAGCCTTGATTTTAAAATTGGGCAAATGCTGCTGGTCGGCTTTCGTGGTTTAAGTCTGTCCGACACCAGCGCAATTGTGCGCGACATCAGAGAGCGATATCTCGGCGCTGTGATTTTGTTTGATTACGACGTGCCCTCTAAATCTTTCGGGCGAAATATAGAGTCGCCAAAGCAAGTGCGTGCACTCTGCCGTGCCTTGCAAGACATGTCGCGCAAGCATACAGCGTTGCCACTTCTGATTGCCATTGATCAAGAAGGCGGAAAAGTCGCTCGACTCAAAGAAAAGTATGGCTTCAAGCCGACGGTCTCACAAGCCTATCTTGGCATGCTCAATCGACTGGATTCTACACGCAAATATGCACGCAAGACTGCAATGCAACTGGCAGCGCTGGGCATCAACCTTAACTTCGCACCGTGCGTGGATGTCAATCTCAATCCGCAAAATCCAATTATCGGCGGCAAAGAGCGCAGTTTTTCAAGTGACCCTGCTGTCGTAATAGCGCATGCTCGTGCTGTCCTTGCAGAGCATCGTAAGGCAAAAATCCTGACCGCAATCAAGCATTTCCCCGGACATGGCAGCAGCGCTGCAGATTCGCATCTGGGGCTTGTCGATGTGACAAACACTGGCAAAGCGTCGAACTGCTTCCCTTTCAAACCTTAATTGCTGAGCAGGCAACCGATATGGTGATGACAGCGCACATCTACAATGCAGAATGGGATACACTGCCAGCAACACTCTCTAAGCGCGTCCTGACAACGCTCTTGCGTGATAGCTTGAAGTTTCAAGGTGTGATTGTCTCCGATGACATGCAGATGAAAGCTATTGCAGCCCATTACGGACTTGAAGAAGCGATTAAACTTGCCCTGCAAGCAGGTGTCGATATGCTCACATTCGGCAACAATCTGGACTACGATGAACAGATCGCAGAAAAAGCAGTGGCGATTATCAAAAACCTTGTGGCTACTGGTGAAATTTCCCCGGAACGCATTGAGGCGTCATATCAGCGTATTCTTGCACTTAAAAAACGAGTGAGCCGTGACGCAAAAAAATAAGATGACGCCTGCGTCAGACTAATCCAAGGATTCACCTTGTGTGCAGTTGCTATAACCGTTGATTATTCAGTATTGCCTCAAACAGGGTTCGGCAAGGTACTGGCTTTGAGTTTCAGAAGCAAAAAGGCGGAATAAAGAGCGCCTGCCAACGAGGCGACTTGAATGGCATTAAGCCCAAGATATGTTTCAGGACGTGGCTTAAGAAATTCGATAATGAAGCGAAAGGAAAAGTAACTGCACATCAAGACACGAAAGCGCCAGCCATTGGGGTAAGGTTTCTGAATATGCCAGAGAAAAAATGCACCAAGGGCAAGTGCAAAGGCAATTTCGTAGAGTTGTGTCGGGTGTCGTGTGATGCCATCGCCGAAGTCTATGCCGAAGGGTAAGGTAGTGTCAAGACCGCATGTGCCATCTTCAAGTCCCGTCAGAAAGCAGCCGATGCGACCGATAACGATACCAATCAAGATGGGAAAGACGTAAAGGTCGCCGGTTGCAACAGAAATTCCCAGCGATTTTTTGACAAGTTCTACGCCTGCCCAGCCCCCTAAGAACCCGCCGACGATGGTTTTACCTGAAATTAACAAAGCAAGATTTTGGCGGTTCGCCCAATAGAATTGTGGGGCATTGAGAAGTTCAAGCAGTTTTGAGCCAGTCCATGCGCCAAAGAGACAGCCAGCGAGAAGTTGCAAATTTTGCTCGAGCGAGAGCTTAAGAGGCAAGGACCAGCGTTTGCGCAGTTGCAAATAAGTTTGAAAGCCAAGCGAGTACGCCAGCGCTTCAAAGATAAGATGTGGATGAAGTTTAAGCCCAAAAATTTCTATCCAAACAGGGAAAGACATTGACCAATCGTTTTGTGTTATGCATCTCAAGCCTTTAGAACGGTGCATCGTCAGGGTTAAGCGTCTCTGGCGGTTTAGGTGGCAGAGCATCGCGCTCCAGTCTTTCAGCCGCTTGCTGAGAGTGCAGTTCATCATGAACGGAAAAATCTGCTGCGGTATAGACACTGGAGAGTGATTCAAACTTGCCAAACTGTTTGAGAAATTTCAGACGCACTTCACCAATCGGACCATTGCGCTGCTTGCCAATATCAACAACAATAATGTCTTTGGTGGAAAGTCCGTCTGGAAAATTTTGCACGCCATAGAGTTCAGGACGAGACAGGAAGATTACGACATCGGCATCTTGTTCAATTGAGCCAGATTCGCGCAGGTCAGAAAGTTGAGGCTTGCGGTCAGCCCCACGCTGTTCAATCGAGCGGTTAAGCTGCGCAAGAGACACAATGGGAATGTTAAGTTCTTTAGCCAAACTTTTAAGTGAGCGTGAAATTTGCGCAATTTCTTGCTCACGATTCGACTTGCCATCTTTGACAGGCGTAATAAGCTGCAAGTAGTCAATAATCACCATTCCGATATTATGCTCTTGCTTCATGCGCCGAGCTTTGGCACTAAGTTCAATGATAGAGATGCCAGGCGTATCGTCAATAAAAATTGGAGCTTGGGCAAGTTTATCCATTCTCGCCATGATATTGACCATATCTTGTGAAGAGATACGTCCCGTTCTAACAAGGTTAGAGTCCACCATAGCTTCGGCACAGAGCATACGCTGCGCCAGTTGTAATTCTGCCATTTCAAGACTGAAAAAGAGCACGGGTACTCGAGCTTCAACAGCCGCGTGACGGGCAAAAGAAAGAGCAAGGGCAGTTTTCCCAGTCGAAGGGCGCGCTGCAATGATAATCATGTCCGACTTTTGAAATCCCGCAGTGAGCCTATCCAAATCCGCAAAGCCAGAAGGCACGCCAGTAACTGCACTCTTGCGCGCTTGCAATTCTTCAATGACTTTGGTGGCTTGCTTCAAGAGATCTTTAATGAGCAGCGCATCTTTCTTGATGCCAGTCTGTGAAATTCTGAAAATCTCTTGTGCTGCCTGCTCGATGAGGTCAAAGACTTCAAGCGATTGATCATAGGCAGCCGAAATAATGTTCGTAGAAAGTGCAATCAGACGCCGATAAAGATACTTTTCTTTAACCAGTTTGGCGTAGTAGCTGACATTAGCCGCTGTGGCAACTTTGTTTGAGAGCTGCGCAATAGCGTAGTATCCACCAACCTTATCGAGCTCTTCGTGGCGTTTGAGTTCATCAGAGACCGAGACAATATCGATCGGATCGCGTCGGTTATAGAGCCGACACATTGCTTTGAAAATGATGCTGTGCTTCGGCTCATAGAAGACTTTTTCAGCATCAGAGCCGAAGATTTTGATAACTTCTTCAATAGAAGGACCGTCAAGCAAAATGCACCCCAAGACTTCTTGCTCGACATCAACTGCGCTCGGCGGCATGCGTCCTTCTTTTGCAAAATCAACGCCTTCTTTAAACGGTTTGCGTGATTTGAGCAATTTTTCCAACGGATAGGTGCCGCTGGTTTCTTGGCTACGGTCGATGAATCCTCCTCCTGACATTTCTTTCCGCTGATTTAAGAATTTTACAAATCGTGTGGTTTGATGCCTTACCGTGTTGGTTCAGCATACTTTTCATCGTAAAGACGCCGCAGCAGCTGAACATCTTCCCAACAAAGTCGTTTCCAATTTGGATTGCGCAACAGTGCTGCAGGATGATAGGTTACAATGACATCGATGTTGCGCCAAGTGTGCACCTTGCCGCGCATCGTGTTCATGGCTTGCGAATTACCCAGCAGCGTATTGGCAGCCACCTTGCCTAAGGCTAAAATAATCTTTGGTCGAATTAGCTCGATTTGCCGAATGAGATAGGGCAAACAGGCTTGGATTTCATCCGGCTCAGGGCTGCGATTGTTGGGCGGACGTGACTTGATGATGTTAGCAATATAGACTTCTTCTCTTGTAAACTTGATAGCCGCAAGAATCTTATTAAGTAACTCTCCTGAACGACCAACGAACGGCCTACCTGTTTCATCTTCATCGGCGCCGGGGGCTTCACCAATAAGCATCACTTTGGCATGTTCATTGCCTTCACCGAAGACATAATGCTTTCGTGTGGCACTAAGTCGGCATTTCTGACAATCTTTTGTGGCAGTATAAAGTTCTGTAAGCGTCTTGTATCGCTGCAATTCATCAGCAGGTTGCGCTGTGCTTGTGGTAATAAGGTTACCAAACAAATCTTCTTGACTCATAGACGATACTCTGAAGGGTAGATGTTGAACCTCCTTTTCAAGGATATGTAATGTTGTGAAACTACCTCAGTTGCGGGTTGCACGCAGTTGCAAGCAAGGTTGCAAGCGTAGCGAAAGACTATATGATGTTAAGGAATCTTACGCGAAGAAAAAACTTGATTTTTAATTTTTTTTGCTACTCAAATCAAAATGCGAGAGTGTAAGTTTAAGCATGGCTCTTGCCGCATCACGCTTGGACATCAGCGGCAGCTTATGCACTTTACCTGTGCAAGAAAAAGCGTAAGGCGATTAGTCTCCACTTCAAAGCCTGAACCGGGTTCATTGGCACAGTTCAGCGCAATCCAATCCAAATTTTTTCGCACAAGTTTTTCCTGCGCATGCTCAATTGCATGGTCGGTCTCTAAGGCAAAGCCAATAGCAACTTGATGCGGGCGCTTTTGTTTGCCAAATTCCAAAAGGATATCGGGATTTTTAACCAGCGTGAGTGTAAAACTGTCGCTTCCCTTCTTCAACTTTTGCACTGCAGCGTACTCGGGGCGATAGTCAGCAACAGCCGCCGCCGCAATAAAGACATCGCATCGCTCAAAATACAGTTTGCAAGCCTGAAACATCTCTTCAGCACTTTCTACATCAAAGCGTTTCACAGCCGGTGGCGTAGGAAGGTACGTTTTGCCCGTAATCAAAATTGTTTCTGCACCCCAAGCAGCCGCAGCCTCTGCCAAGGCAAAGCCCATCTTACCGGTCGAGAAATTGGAAATAAATCGAACAGGATCAATGCGCTCACGTGTAGCCCCCGCCGTAACGACCACACACTTGCCTTTAAGCCAAGGTGTCTCCGACTCCGCTAAAGCCCGAGTGATATGCGTAAAAATCGTCTCAGGTTCTGGCAAGCGCCCTTTGCCAACTAATCCCGACGCAAGTTCCCCATAGTCAGGTTCAATGATGATGCACCCATCCGTGCGCAACCGATCAAGATTGCGTCGCACAGCAGGAGCATCAAACATCTCACCATCCATTGAAGGAAAAATCAGGCGCGGCTTGTCGGCACGGAGCGCAAGAAAAAGCACGCTGAGCATATCGTCGCTAAACCCGTTTGCAAATTTCGCTAATGTGTTCGCCGTAGCAGGCGCCACCACCAATGCATCTGCCCACTCACCTAAGTGAATATGCGCTGTCCAATCACCCTTCGCATCGTTTTTCGGGAAAATTTCACAGAGCACCTTGCGGTGTGAAAGCACTTCAAGCACCGTCGGTGTGACAAACGCTTTCGCACTTGGCGTGAGCACAACTTGCACATCCGCACCCGACTTTTTGAGCAAACGCACCAGCAGCGGTATCTTGTAAGCAGCAATGCCACCCGAGATACCTAGCAAAATACGCTTGCCGTTCAACGAACCGTTCAACGAAGGTGAAGTTGTCTTATCGCTCGTCACAGTTCAACCTGAAAATGAATTCTACACATTGAAGCGGAAAAACATAATGTCGCCATCTTGAACGATGTAGTCCTTGCCTTCAATTGCAAGTTTGCCTGCTTCTCTGACCTTTTGCTCGGAACCAAGACGCACAAGATCGTCATACTTCATGACTTCAGCGCGAATGAAACCCTTCTCAAAATCGGAGTGAATAACGCCAGCCGCTTCGGGCGCCTTAGCCCCTTTGCGAATAGTCCATGCATGCACTTCTTTTTCGCCCGCTGTGAAATAAGTCTGCAAACCCAAAAGGTCGTATGTGGCTCGAATAATTTTGTCTAAGCCTGACATCTCAAGACCCAGCGATGCTAAAAACTCTGGCTTTTCTTCGTCAGAGAGCAGGGCAATTTCTGACTCGAGTTTCGCACAAACAACAATCACCTTAGCATCTTCTTTAGCAGCAATACCCTCGACTTGCTTTGTGTAAGCATTACCTGTGAGCACGTCGGTTTCATTCACATTAGCAACATACAGCACAGGCTTTGAAGTAAGCAAAAAGAAGGACTTGAGCAGCGATTTTTCCTCTGTGCTCTCTGCAGCAAGTCGTGCAGGTTTGCCATCGCTCAAAACCGCTACAACCTTTTTCATCAAATTTAGTTGCACTTCAAGTTTAGCGTCTTTCTTTGCTTCCTTTTCGAGCTTGGGCAGGCGTTTTTCCAGCGATTCCAAATCGGCAAGAATGAGTTCAGTTTCAATGGTTTCAATATCGCGCACGGGATTGACAGAGCCATCGACATGAACGATGTTCGGATCATCAAAGCAGCGAACTACATGAATAAGCGCATCAACTTCACGAATATGCGAAAGAAACTTATTGCCTAAGCCCTCACCTTTTGAAGCCCCACGCACAAGTCCTGCAATATCTACAATTTCCAGCGTAGCAGAGACAATCTTGCTCGTCCGTACAATCTTAGCAAGGTCTTGCAATCGCTTGTCAGGCACAGCAACAGTGCCGACATTCGGCTCAATTGTGCAAAATGGATAATTCTGCGCATCGACTTGCTGCGCCGTAATAGCGTTAAACAGCGTGGACTTGCCAACATTTGGAAGCCCTAAAATTCCTGCTCGAAGCGACATCGTTTGCTTGTTGGAAGTAAGTTACTCGATAAAAAGGCACGCAAGTTACAAAATCTCGCGCATGTGTGCGAGTATTTTGCCCGAAGAGGCTCGAGATGCCCTGCAGTCAGTCAAGAAAAAAACCTTGTTTTTGAAGGTCGGATTCGTGTATCTTTAAATGCAAATGATTTGCAAAAAAGAGAAAGGAGAAGATTGAAGACTATGAACAGCAAGGCGACCGTGCTGAGCGCGCTGAAACCGAACAAAGCCTTGCGTCAGCGGTTCCGATTGCAACTGGCGACAGTCATTGTGCATATTTTCATCATCAAGTTTACGATTCCAAACATCTGGTGGGCACTGTTCGGCTTAGCGTTTTGGGCAGCAGTCATTATTTGGGCGTCACGAAGCGGACGCTGGGTATGTGCGAATTTCTGTTGGCTCGGTGGCGTGCAAGATTGGCTCGAGCCGCTTGCCAAAAAGCGCGTCTCGTTTAACCCCAAAATTTCTCAATATCTCGTGCTCTTCGTGCTCGTCATTTGGACGCCACTGGTGTGGCTTTTTACAGATACAATGTTTGCTGAAGGTGAACTGCCGATTCATTTCCCTTTGCAAGGCAATGATAATTTCTTTGTTCAAGCAGGGCACTTCATTATTCTGACGCTGATTGGATTTTCAGTGATGCTGTTCGGCAAACGCGGTGCTTGCCATTACCTCTGTCCGTTCGGCATTGCTGTCGGAGCAGCAAAGAAGTACTGCTTAAAGCAAAAGCCACATCAACATCATGATGAAGACTAAACAAATTTGGCTTTTGGCATGCCTGCCACTGCTGCTATCAGCATGCGTGATAGAAGGCGAGAATCGATTGATCTACCTAAATGGACAGCCGAAAGCTGTCTTTACAGCAAGGCGGTTAGAGGACGGACGATTAGTGAAAGTGGGAGCATGTTCGACCTGGTTTGCCAACGGGCAATTGCAAAGCGTTGAGCACTATGATGAACGCGGCTTGCCCATAGGCAAGTGGGTGTACTGGGACATGAGCGGCAAAAAACTCTGCGAAGGTGAGTTCCGACAAGAGCACAACGATTTGCTGTCGGTTTGGACATTCTTCCACGAAAACGGCTCACCATGCCGCTCCGAGACTTACACCAACGGCAAAAAGCACGGCAAGTGGCTTTATTGGCATGAAGACTCTGTGCTCTGTCAAGAATCGCATTATCAAAACGACACAGCAATCGGGAACTGGACATTTTGGGATAAGCGCGGCAGAGTGTTGAAAGTCGAAGAGTATGAACACGGCATCAAGCGAAACGAAATCATCTATAAAACATCAAGCGAGGAAAAATGATCTTGCCAAACTCTTACCAAGAATGGAAACGCTGCATCACAGTAGACTGCGGTATCAAACTGACGCGAGAGTATATAGAGCAGCGTTTGCGAGCGTTGCGTGATGAACGTGATGAGCACACAATACAATTCACGCGTCTCTATGGCAAAGCACATCTGAACAATGTTATCAACTGGTTTGAGCGCGCACTGGGTGAAGTCTAACCCTAACTTTTTAAGCAATGAATAAACTTACCTTTGGTGTCTTATTGCTTTTGGGCATTGGGGTATTCCTCTTTGTCTTCAACTATGCACGAGAACAAGCCCCAAGTGAACCCGTGCCCCGAGCGACAATTCCACTGCGCAAGGTGGTGCAACCCGCCGAAAAGACATCGAGCTTAATGACGCATGCAATTTTGGCAACGCTCTGGATGCAACACTCCGGCGAAGCCATGGCACTGTGTTATCAAGCCTATTCACTAGCAAAACTGCGCTTGGATGAAATTCTTAAAGCGAAAGCTGCACCAAAATCCAAGCCCAAGGCAATTGTAGTTGATGTAGATGAAACTGTGCTGGATAACTCGCTGCATCAAGGTAAGCTCATCAAGAATGATACTACGCACCCTGCATATTGGGATGAGTGGTGCTCCTTGGCGCTGGCAAAGCCTGTGCCCGGTGCAGCAGAATTCTTGAATTATGCAAAGTCGAAAAATGTGGAAGTCTTCTACATCACCAACCGTGGTGAAAATCTACGTGAGGCTACTTTGCGCAATTTTAGATCAGCAGGCTTCCCGTATGCAGATAGTGCACACCTCTTGATGCGACAAGATGTGCCAGGTAAAGAAGCACGGCGGCAACTTGTCGCTCAAAAGTTTGACATTGTGCTGCTTTGCGGCGATAACCTCAACGACTTCTCTGAAGTCTTCGAGCGTAAGTCCGAATCCGAACGAAACGATGAAGTCGAGCGCCTCAAATCAGAGTTCGGCAAGCGTTTTATCGTGTTGCCAAACCCAATATACGGCGACTGGGAAAATGCAATTGTTGGCTACGACAAACTACCTGACTCTGTGCGCATAAAAAAACGACTGAATGCAGTGTTATCGTATTAACCTTTGGCAGTGTCATCAGTGCATGGTTAGCAGCAAACTCATACTTCCTTAGCAACCAAGTTTGTCAACTTAACTCAAAATGCTAAACGATGATGATAAGCGAGAATCAAGTGTTACCACACTATCCTGACACGCTACCGGCGCATGTATTGAGAGCTAATACATTTGCAGAGCTCTACGGCATTCATGAAGCGCACATTAACCTCGGTCTCCTATATCGCTCCGCCGATACCGATATCCATCGTTTTTTAGAAAAATGGGTCGAAACGGGATTCCAGCAGCTTGAGCGCACACTCTCTGCCGAAAAGTGCAAAGCCTTCTTATCGACGCAGCTTGCAGATTATCGTGCCTTAGATGAAGTTGGCTGGCAAAAATTTATTGAAGAGGTCGATACCACTACACAAGATTATGCAGCAGTGGTAGGCATCGATGAGATCAAGTTTCTTTTAGCCATCGTACGAGACAATAGCTGCGAAAAATTCCATCGCGATTTTTATCACCTGCGTCTGCTTTGCACCTACTACGGCGAAGGGACAGAATGGACACCTGATGAAAATGTCAATCGTGATAAACTGGTCAAAGGAACAAACGCCGATATTATCAAAGATGCTTCACGCATCTATCGCCTGCGACCATTTGATATTGCGATTCTCAAAGGCGAATATCTCCCAGAAAATAAAGGCAAGGGCATCATTCACCGCTCGCCATCGATTTTAGCGCATAACGGCAAGCGCGTACTCTTGCGATTGGATATGTGCTATGATTAAGCAGAACACAGGGCAACCATAGAAAGATTTTGGAAACACAAAATCACTCAGACAATGAAAAAGCAACTTCTTTTTTTAGTGGGCGCATGGATTTTCTTCATAGGGTGCGTAGCTTCTGAAAAGAAAGAAAATAAACCGACTCAGAGCACCCTGATGATCAATCTCATCAGTGACGCCACAGTAAATCCGCATAGCTCATTGATGGGTATCCACTTAGCTGAAAAAGCACATAACAACGGAATCAAAGCCACAATTTTCCTCAATGTCAGTGGCGTCAAACTGCTGCAACCTGGTGCGGATACAATAGTTTTCAATAATCAAAGCATTGTTCAAGCACTCAATAAAGTGGCAGAAAAAGGTGTGGAAGTGGTAGCATGCCCGCATTGCATGGAAGCACTGGGTATAAAGAAAGAAAGTTTGCCTGCATATGTAAAGATTGGAGAAGAAAAAGTCATGATGGAAAAAATCCGAAACCAGCCTACAGTCTTTACCTATTGACAAAGACGCTGCATTGAATCATTTGAGCACAATGCTGTTAGAACTATCCAGCAACGACACTTGACCAGTTTCAATATCGTAATACGCCCCGACGATGCGAAGTTCCTTGCGCTCCACTCTTGGCTTTAAGACAGGCTCAGACGTCTCGAGCAAGTGCACGGCATGGTAGATATTTGCTCGAACTGCCGCGTCTAAATTGTGCTTCAGACTATCAGGCAGGCTTTTTTCTTCGGCTTCATTGGCGATGTAATCCAGAATGGTTTGAATGTGGTCGTGGTGGCGTCCGCCTTCTTCGTGCAGGAAGGCGTC